>CAZKPI010000270.1:0-6643 GCA_964554555.1 uncultured bacterium | reverse complement strand
GGCGGCGTCGCCGACCCCGGCGGCCATCTGTTCCTGCATCGCCTTGTCCTTCGAGCTGGCGAATTTTTCGGCCTGCTCGGCCACCATCTGGGCCAGCCGCCGGTAGGGCGACCAGAAGGCCTCGCCGATGCTGATCGGGTGCGGCACCAGTTTGACCACGGTGGCCTCCCAGTCGCGGCCCTGGCGGTCGACAAAGATGCCGTTGCGGCCAACGATCAGCTGTTCGGCGTCGCCGGCGGTGAAGGCCGCGGCGATGGTGAATTTTTCGGCCGTCCCCTGCCGACTGCAGTCGCAGTAGGCCAGGAAGGTATTGCACAGGCCGGCCATGCCGGCGTGGCGGTCAGGGTTCTCCACCTTCAGGCACAGGTCGCAGCTGCGGCCGTCGAGAAACAGGGTGCCGGCCTGGAAGATCGCCTTCGATTGGGGGGCGTAGAAGTCGCGGAAGGCCACGAAATTGCACAGCAGGGTGAACAGGTGCCGGTGATACCGCACCAGCCGGTCGAGCTGGGCGATGGCGTTGGCCTGGGGTTCCAGCGCCTTGTCCTGCGCGATCAGGTCCTTGATCGCCGCCTCGGCCTTTCCCGCCAGGATCTCCCGGATCCGCGGCAGGCCGAGCTTCTCGACCGCCGTGGCGGGCTTCGCCGCCTGCCAGGCCGCGAAGGGGGCGAAGGCATCCTTGATGGCCAGCCAGTTGTCGAGGGGCAGGATATTGGCCTCGCCGCGCAGGGGGGCGATCACCTGGGCCCGCAGGGCCGCCAGCTGGTCGGCCCAGGCGGGGTTGACGCCCTCGGTGAGGGGAAGGGCTTTCCCCGCCTCGATGCGGGCCAGGGGGAAGTCGGCCAGCTCGGGGGCGGAGAGCGACAGCAGTTTCCCGCTGACCGCCTCGAAATCCTTCTCGGCGCGGTTGAGCGGGCCCTGGGCCCGCGGGTCGAAGGCGGCGAGCCGGCAACGGGCGAAGTAGTCGTCGATCTTGCTTTCGAGCTTCCGGAACAGGGCAAAGGCGTCCGCGGTCCTGTCCTTCAGGCACAGCACTGCCGGATCGGCGTCGGCCTTCTTCCCCCAGTCGGCGAGGGCGCGGGCCTCGGCGAAGAACTTCTCGGCGAGGGCCGTCGAGATGCCCGGCTGTCCCGAGCGGTCGGTCTCACTGCCCAGGCAGGCCATGATCTCCCCGATCACCTTCTTCACCGTCTCGTCGCCGGCGGCGGCCAGCGGGACGATCCCGTCCCCGTTGAACCGGGTGGCGGCGAAGATCTTCGTGGTGTCGGCCACGTCCTCCACCGTGATGGAGGCGGCCTGTCCTTTGCCCAGGTTGGCCAGGACCTGCCGGGCGGACTCGAGCAGGGTCTTGCCCTCGGGGGCGGCTTCGTTGATCGAGGCGAGGGGGAGGGCCACAGGCCGCTTGGGCAGATCGTCGAGGGATTTGAGCACCCCCTTCAGCCATTTCACCGCGGCCAGGATTTCGGGCACGCGCACCCGCCCGTCCTTGTCAGCGTCGAGCAGTTCGAGGGTCTTCTGGTCGAACTCGAGACCCTTCGTCGGACAGCTCAGGGCGGCCCACAGCTTGGGGTCGAGCTGGTCAAGGGCGGCCAGGTCGGCGCCGGTTTCCAGGCTGACCTGGTCGAGGCCGCCGTAGCGGAAAAACCGCCACTGATGCGGCGACGTGGTGGTGGGGGCGGGATCGGTCATCGGTGGGGAAACCTCCCTTTGACGAGATAACCCGAGTCTAGTCTCCCCTCCCGGTCTTGTCAAAGCAGACAAAGGCTGATACCGCCATGCGGGACGGGGGGACGAGTCGCGGGCCGCCGGTGGAGCGCCCTTTGGCCAGGGCAGATGCGGGAAGCGGCGACCGCTGTCCGGGAACGGCCAGCGGAAGGCCGCTTCCCGCCGAGCGGGTCCGGGATTCGGTCAGACGAGCGGAAGAGTTGTCAGACGAGGGAGGCTGGCCTTACCATGAGAGGGGCCTTTTCCGGCCCGAGAGGTGACGAATGGGCGAGACCCCTCCAGGGATCAGGCGGCTGTCGCGGGGAGGGTTTCTCATCCCCACGGCGCGGGGCAACATCCAGTTCGGCATCCCGCCCGAAACGATCAAGGACACCATGAAGGGGCCCGGCGGGGTTCCCCACACCTTCATCGTGCCGCGCGAGATGTTCGACCTGGCCACCGGCGTGTCGGTGGCGGACATCGAGTTCCCCATCTATTTCCATTTCTTCGTGCGCCAGGGAAAGGCCCGCGTCGTTTGCGATCCGGCCCAGCGCGCGCGCCTGGAGACCGTCCTGTCGGAGGCCCTGTTCGGGCCGGCGGCCATCGACCTGGCCGGGGAGTTCGCGGAAGGCCCGGACACGCCGGGGTTTCCCGACCTGCCTGCCGAGATGGGCTTTTTCCGGAGACTGCCGCCGCCGGCGACCGGTTCCCTGACCCTCGACCGGCTCGTCGAGTTCGTGACGCCCGATGCGGCGGGGGTGGCCGCCTTCGATGGCTTCGAGGTCCGCTATCATGCCGACGGCGGTCTGCGGGTGTGCGAAGCGGGAAGGGAACTCGCCTTCCTGCGCCAGGATGCCCCCCTCATCGACCCCCGCCCCGCCCCCGTCGATCCGGGTCTCGATTTCCGCCCGCCCGCGTTCGGGGTCACCACGCTCGGCGCCGGCCACGGGTTCGATCCCGATGCCAGCACCTCGGGCATCATCATCTGGGCGAACCGGCGCGGCATCGTGGTCGACCCCCCGGTGGGGTCGGCGGAAGCCCTGCAGAGGCTGGGGGTGAGCCCCAAGTGGATCGACAAGGTGATCCTGACCCACTGTCATGCCGACCACGATGCCGGCACCCTGCAGAAGCTTCTGCAGGAGGAGAAGGTGAACCTCTACACCACGCCCACGATCTTCCGCAGTTTCCTGCGCAAGTCGGCCGCCCTGACCGGCCTGGCCGAGAGCCAACTGCAGAAGCTGGTCGCCTTCTTTCCCGTGCGCATCGGTGAGACCATGATGATCGACGAGGTCCGTTTCGAATTCCACTACACGCTCCATTCCATCCCGACGATCGGCATCCAGGCCTTCCTGCACGGGAAGAGCATGATCTACAGCTCGGACACGATGAACGACCCCGCCTTCATCGCCGGACTGCATGAACAGGGCGTTCTGTCGCGCCAGCGCCGCGACTTCCTGACCGCCTTCCCCTGGGACCGTGATCTCATCTTCCACGAGGCGGGCGTGCCGCCGCTCCATACCCCGATGTCCTTTCTGTGCGGCCTGCCCCGCGAGGTGCGCGAGCGGATGTACCTCGTCCATGTCAACCCCGCCCACATTCCGGCCGACAGCGGCCTCCGCCTGGCCCCCACCGGCCTGCAGAACACCATCGCCCTGGTCGATCACCAGAGCCGTCACGACGAGGCGATCGCGATCATCGACGCTTTCTCGCACGTCGATCTGTTCGAGTCGCTTCCCCTGCCGAAGGCTCGGGAACTGCTGTTGATCGCCCGGGTGCAGACCTGCCAGGCTGGTGAAGCGCTCTTCCACAAGGGCGATCCTGGCGACAGCTTCCTCGTGGTGATGAACGGGGCGATCGATATCGTGCTCGACGGCCGGGTGATCACCACCTATGGGGTGGGCGGCCATTTCGGCGAGAAGAGCCTGTTCGTCGCCGAGAGCCGCACCGCCGCGGCCGTCGCGCGGACCCCCGCCCGCGTGCTGTGCATCGACCGGGCGGAGATGCTGAGCCTGATCCGGGGGACGGAGAGCGAACATCTTCTGCGGCAGATTGCCTTGTACCAGAACGTCGAGTTGCGCCAGACCCTGGCTGTCAACCCCCTCTTCCGCAGTCTGACGGCCGCCCAGCAGACCCGACTGCACGGGCTCATCCAGCCGCTCGATCAGCCGGTGCCGGCGGGGCAAACCATCCCCCTCGAGGATGGGACCGGCCTGCTGATCTGGTTGATCCGCGAGGGAACGGTGGAGGTGATGGCCGGGGGGACGCGGTTGGCGGCGTTGTCGCGCGGCGGCCTGTTCGGGGTCCGCCGCCTGTTCCACGGCCCCGCGGAGCCGCCGCGGACCTTCGTGGCGCGCGACCGGGTGGGTTTGTATGCCCTCGACCACGCCGGGTTTCGCGAGTATCTCGACCGCAACCCGGGTCTGCACATCCGGCTGTTCAACCACCCCTGGTAGGGGAGGGGCCGCGTTCGGCCGGAGGGGCTGGTCCAGGGGCGGCCCAACGGTGCCCCGGGGTGATCCGGGCCGTCGTCCGGCCTCCCCCCCGTCCGTGCCTGCGGTCAGGCGGGCATCAGGGCGGCGAAGGCGAGGCCGGCGGCGACAGCCAGGCCGAGGGAGAGGGCGACGAGGCGGCCAAACTCGCGACTGCCCGTGGTGAGGGCCATGACGGTCTTGACCACGGCGTTGGCGACGACGGCGATGGTGATGGCCAGCACGCCGACGCCCGGTTCCAGGGCGGCGGCCCCGGTCTGCTCGGCCACCGACATGGTGATGGCATCGACGTCGGCCAGGCCGGACAGGGCGGCGGCGAGGTAGAGGCCGGCGTCGCCGAGGCGGTTCTTGGCCGCCTTGGAGACCACGATGATGATGACGAAGAAGGCGGCGAACTTGAGGGCCGGCCCGAGCGAGAACGGGTTCTTCAGCTTGACCTGGCCTTCGCGCTCGGTGGTGCCCGCCACCTGCTCGCGGGAGGCGGAGATCCAGAGAGCGGCGGCGGCGAGGCCGGCGACCAGGGCCATGGCGCCGATCGACCAGGCGAGGCGGCCGGCGAGGGCGGCGTCGAGGATCGTCACCATGATCAGCACGCGGCCGAACGAGGTGGCATTGGCGATGACCGTCGAAAAGGCGCAGATCGACTTGAGGTGCGGAGCCTCGCGCGACTCGGCGGCCATGGCGGCGGTCACCGCGGTGGAGGAGGTGAGCCCGCCGAGGACGCCGGTGAGGCCGAGGCCTTTCTGGGCACCGAGGATGCGGGTGAGGAAGTAGCCGGTGAAGCTGATGCCCGAGATGAGCACGACGAGAAAGCCGATCTTGTACGGGTTGACGGCGCCGAGCGGGTCGAGGGGGCGGCTGGGCAGGAGCGGGACCACGATCAGCACGATCACCAGGAACTTCAGGGTGTCGGTGACCTCGATGCGGCGCATCTTGCGGACGAGGGCGTGGGTGAAATGCTTCGAGCTGAGGATGGCGGTCAGGGTCACCCCGAGCACCGCGGCCAACTGCGGCTGGCCGTGGCAGAGGGCCCCGAGAGCGGCGGTGCCGATGGCGGCGGCCTCGGTGGTCATGCCGGGGTTCGCCGCCAGGGTCTGCCGGTAGAGCAGAAGGACGAGGGCGACCAGGCCGGCGAGGACGACGGGGCCGGCGAAGGGGACCAGATCGTTGGCCACCGCCCCGGCGAACCCGACCAGTGAGAGCATGGCATAGGTGCGCACTCCGTTGGCCTCTTCCGTCTCGGCCGGCGGCCGCGGATCGTCCTCGGCCGGGCGCGGCTTCGCCTCGAGGTCGGCGGCGGGATCGTTGAAGACACTGCGTTCGAGTCCCACCAGCACGCCGATGCCGAGGGCATAGGCCCCCTGGGCCACGAGTTCGGTCGATAGTTCCATGCGCCATCCTCCCCGGAGATTCCCGCCTGTTCCGGATGATGTCCCGGCCAGTTCATTGGCATCCTAGCAGAGGAACGACCTTCTGACCACCCGTTCCGGTTCCCCCCGGCCATTCTCAACATATGATCTGAAGAAGGTTTCCTGGCAACCTCGGTCTGGCTCGTCGATGGGGCCATCGCCTGCGGCATTCCCTGTTCGTCGGAGAAGCAGGGGACCGCTGAGGAAGAATTCCTGGGTTCCCCCGGCCCCGCGACGGGAGGGAAACCCCTGGCCGCCGGCGGGAAACCGGGGGGCCGCCCGCCGCGCGGGCTGGCAGACCACTCGCGGGTGCCATGCTTCCCGGTTCCCCTGGCACCCAGTGCTGAAGGCGGTTTGACAGCCTTCGGCGGGCGCCGCTAGAATGCCTCCATGAACCCGAGCCAGTCGTTCCAGGGAACTCCTCCGCCTCTTTCATCCGCGATGCGGTCCGGCCCGGGCCCGATGGTGCCGGGGTCCTGCCGGAAACATGTCGAGATCTGGTGCGGGAACTGGTGAGCCTGTCCGCCCAGGTTCCTGCTGATCATCCTGGCCGGTTTGCCCGGCCCCGAATCCCCCCGAAAAGGCCGCCGCGAAGAGCGTCTGGCTGTTCCGGTGCCTGGCCTTTCTGGGTCCGGCGGGGCCGGCCGGAGCGGTGAGCGAGGGGAGGGAAGCCATGCAGAACGAAGAGGGAGCCGGGAAAGGCGCGGCTCTGACCGCCCTGTTGTCCGATGTCGAGGGGTGCCGCGAGCGGCTGGAGTGGTTCCTGTCGCGGCACCCGGCGTTCCGCCTGGGGGATGACGGCCGGTATCACCTCGTTCCCGGCGCGGTCTTCGTCTTCGGCGGCGACGCCCCCGACCGGTTTGCCGGGGAACGGCACGTTCTGCAGGAACTTCTGCGGCTGAAGGCGGAAACCCCCGACCGGGTCGTCCTGCTGGCGGGGAACCGGGACATCAACAAACTGCGTCTGCCCCTCGAACTGTCCCCGGCGGCCCGGCGGCGCCCGCCCCGCCGGCGGCCGGCGGCCTTCGCGGCCTGGCGCCGGGA
>CAZKPI010000269.1:5815-6644 GCA_964554555.1 uncultured bacterium | reverse complement strand
CGGCGAGGCCGGAGAGAGCGGCCGACATGGTGTCGGTCGGGTGGTGGTGCGCATAGGGGTTCCTCCCTTGCCGCCGGGGCGGGTCAGAACTTGGTCTCGGGGTTGAAGACGAGGGCGGAGGCCCGCAGGCGGCGTTCCGGCTTGCTCTCGGTCTCTTTACTGCCCTGGTCGCGCCAGCGCAATTCGACCTGGAAGTAGATCTCGACGAGCTGGCCCGCATCGTTCTTGGTGCCCTGCATGGTGGCCTCGAGCCAGAATTCGCGGTCATCGGCCTTCTTGAGCTCGAGGATGCTGGCAGAGGTCTCGGAGTAATACTTTTCGGGGATGGGTATCGCCTTCCCTTCGGCGAGGGCGGGGCATTCCTTCAGCCAGGTGGTGAAGGGGACGTGCTTGACCTCCTCGATGAGCTTGTTGATGACGGCGGCGGCCTTCGACTGGTTGCTGGTCTTGGTGGCAAGGGTGTAGTCGGAGGTGATCAGGGTGAGAAGGGGGAAGAAGGCGATGACGACGATGGCGACCGCGACCATGATCTCGACGATGGTGAAACCGGCCCGGGGGCGCGGGGAAGGCGCGGCGGCCCCCGCCGAAGCCGCGGCGGTGCGGGGGCGGAGGGGAAGGGCGGGCCGGGGGGGGAGGAGCATGGTCAGTCCACCTTCCAGGTTGACCACTTGGGGGAGAGGGTCAGGTGGTAGCGGCGGGGATCGAACTTGCCGTTGAGGGGGTGGAGGGAGCCGAGCGAGGCGCGCACGCGGGAGGCGATGTAGTCGACCATGATGTGACCCTGCATGCGCATCTTGTCGACGCGGTTGGTGACCCAGTTCCCCTGGAT
>CAZKPI010000269.1:2776-5805 GCA_964554555.1 uncultured bacterium | reverse complement strand
AGGGTGGCGTTGGGGGAGACGTAGAGGCCGACATTGGTGTAGACGGAGCCTTCGACGATCCAGTCGCCGGCCTTGGTGATGACCAGCCCGCCGTTGCGGGCGATGAGGCTGAAGACGGTTTTGCGGTCGAGGTCTTCGGCGGCCTTTTCGTCGTCGATGCACTTGATGTGACAGCCGAGGAAGATATTGCCGGAGCAGACGATCATGCCCTTGCCGATGACGTTGAAGGTGTCGCCTTCGGGCGGGGCGAAGTTCTGCTCGTTGGAGCCGATGGAGCCGGCGATGAAGGTGACGCCGTTGAGAAGGAAGGCTTTGCCCTTGGGGGTGTCGATCATGCGGTTGGGCAGGTCTTTCACGAAGGCGGCGTAATTCGGGTAATAGTAGGTGGCTTTCTTGGCGAACTGCTCGATGGCGTAGAAGTTGGCAGGGCAGTTGATCATCTTGTCGGGGTCATAGGCGGTGAGGGCGGTGTCGGCGGCGTTCTTTTCGACGTCGAACGGCTTGAGGAACCACAGGTTGTAGTCGTATTTGTTGATGATTTCGTCGGTGAACCAGACGGGGACCGGGATGGGCGGGACGAAGCACCAGGGGGGCGGGAAGGGGAGGAGCGGCAGGCGGTCGATCTGGGTGAGGCCGATGATGGTGACGTGCCACTGCCGGTAGCGCTTGACGATCATGCCTTCGATGTCGCGGGAGAGCGTGGGGTAGATGCTGTTGACGCCGAAGAAGTGGGTCTTGTTCTGGCCCCAGCCCAGGGAGGGCAGGGTGTAGACGCTGTTGCGGGTGCCCATCCAGGGCAGTTCGAAATCGACGAAGGCGTCGTCGTCGCCGGTGCCGTCGCCGAAGGTGACGACCGCGTTGGGCAGGGATTTGCCCAGGCCGCGGAGGGCGAGCGAGATGCCGAAGTGGATGATGGTACAGCTGAGCTTGCTGATGTCGGGGATGAAGTTGATGCCCGACTTGTCGTCTTCCTTCGGGGCTTCGGCGGGAGGCTCGGGGGCCCACCATTTGCCGGCGTTGACGCGCTTGATGCTGGAGCGCCAGGTCTCGCGGTTTTCCTGGTATTTGGCATCCTTGTTCAGAAATTTGGTCGAGGAGACGTCGGAGCTGAACGAGAAGCCGCGCTTGATCTTCTCGAACTTCAGGCCCTTGATGTTGGGAATGCCGAGCTTCTCGGAATCGACCTTCATGGTCTTGGTGTAGAAGGTCAGGTCGACGTTGTAGTCGCACTGGGAGACGACCATGTCCTGGTCGCGGCCGAGCATCATCAGGCCGTCGACGCCGCCCGACAGGTTGAGGAAGGTGTTGGCCGCGCCGCCCTGCGAGAACCGGGGCCCCTTCCAATCGCCCATCAGCGAGCAGTTGACCATCAGAGGGGTGCCGGGTTCCTCGTCGCTGGAGTAGTCGTCGGGCTTGTAGTTGATGCGGATCTGGCCGGCCATCTCCTTGTTTTTCTCGCGGGTTTCTTTGTCCTGGATGCGGCCGCCGCTGTTGTTGACGTAGAAACTGCCGCCGTAGTCGTTGAAGTTCATCTTGTCGTTGCTGAGGTTGGCGGCGAAGAAGCTGTAGAGGGGCGCCATGGGCTGGATGTCGGAGACCTTGAACTCCTTGGTGGCCTCGATGCGGCGCTCCGAGACGGTCTGGTCGTTGAAGGTGATCTTCGATTCGGACTTCAGCTTGATCTCGCCGTATTTCTCGACGTGGTACTCGTAGCCGATGGGGATGGTGCCGATGCCGGACGGCCAGAGGTCGGCCACGGCGGGGAAGAAGTTCTCGTCGTAGAGGATCTTGAACGGGTAGATGTTGGGCTTGTCGAAGGCCTGGGCGATCATGCGGGCGATGACGTCGAGGGTGAAGTAGTCGTTGAGGCCGAGGCCGTCGGGCCGGTTGCACTTGGAGGCGAACTCGGAGCCCTTGGTGAGCGGCTTGACGGCGAGGTCGATGATCGGGGTGGGGTCGATGGTGGCGAGGGTGATCTCCTTGTTGATGAGGGGGATCCAGACCTTGATCGGGATCGAGAAGTTGAACAGTTTCAGCCAGTCGGGGAAGTAGAGCAGGAAGGCCATGCGGCCCTTGTTCTCGAGGAAGTCGAGGATGTCTTTGCGGGTCGAGAACTCCATGTCGATGCCGGGGACCTTGTATTCGCCGGAGTCGGGCTTCTTGGGGGTGATGCGGAAGGCCTTGTCGACCTCGACGGTGACCTTGACGTCCCATTCCTTGACGCGGCCGTCGCCCATGAAGGTGACGAGCTGGTCGAGGGTGTCCTCGCCCTCGGGCTTGAGCCGCAGGTCTTTGGCGGTCATCTCGATCTTGTTCTTGAAGACGCTGTCCTGGAGGGGCTTGACGTCGAGGAGGTCGTCTTTGCCGAGGTCGCCCCCGAACTCGTAGGGGTTGTTCCCCGCCACCTTGAGGGGGTAGCGGAGCAGGAGGGCAAAGTTCTGGATCTTGGCGTCTTTTTTGAACGAGTCGGGGTCGTTCATCGACTTGCTGAGGATATGGACGGTGCGCTGGAGGGCGGCCTCCGCCAGACAGCCCGCCTGGTCGCCGCTCAGGGAGCGCTTGGTCTGGCGGCCGCGCTCGAAGGTGGCCTGCGTCAGGTAGAAGGCGCCGATGAAAATCAGCGTCATGATGAGGATGACCATGGCCAGGATGTTGCCCCGCTGTGTGCGCCGAAGTCTTCCGATCATAGATTCCCCCTTTGCCGCGTGGGGGGCGGGCGGAACCCGGCCCTCCACGGCCTTTCCGGTCAACTGCCCGGTCCTTTGGGTATGGCCGCCTCGCCCGCCGGCAGGTCGGTCGGGTACAGCTGGCGGGCGTCGCGGATCGCCTGCATGAACTTCTCGAGGTCGACCTGGGTGCCCATGCGGAGATTGCCCTTCGCCAGCTCCTCGCGCAGTTTTCCGGGGTCGACCTGGGCGAGCTGGTCGAACATGTCGGAGGCGCGCGCGATGTTGTCGGCGAAGGGGCCGTAGACGTGCTTGAGTTTCTGGGCGGCGAGGGCGTAGGCCTTGAAGGCCTTGACGAACTCG
>CAZKPI010000269.1:0-2734 GCA_964554555.1 uncultured bacterium | reverse complement strand
CTCGAGGAAGGCGTTGCCCTGGGCGTGGTCGAGGGCGTTTTTGAACTCGAGTTCGGCGGCGGCGAGGTCGCCGGCGTCGAGGTTGGCGTTGCCGTTGACGATGCCCGGTTCCTCGGCGGCCTCGGACATCTTGATGGCCTCGGGGGCCATGTTCGGGGGGTAGATGCGGTGTCGCGGGGTGCCCGAGATGGTCGACCAGGCTTTCTCGAGCTCGGTGTTGATGGATTCAGGTTTCGCCTCGATCTGGGACATGATCGAGCCGGCCCGGGCGGGGCGGCCGGCGGCGCCGGGGCCGGTGGGCCGGGCGGGCAGAAGGTCGAAGGCCGAGGCGCGGCTTTCGATGGCCTGCTGGGCGAATTCCCCTTCGTCGGCACCGCGGTCGGAGCGGCTGACCAGGTAGAGCAGGGGAAGGAGCAGAAGAAGGCATCCGATGATGAAGAATCGGATGTCGCTGAGGTCTACCTTATCTACTGGATCCCACATGGGTATGCCTCATCCAATTATACCCACGGTACCCCCAGGGGGGGACTTCCTTCCCGCCAACCCACCATAAACTTGCCATTTTGATCCCAATGTGTCGCCGAAGTTCTGTTCAGGGGCCTTCTGGCGGACCAGCACCGGTCAGGAGGTCGACTTCCTGGCGGGCGACAAAGACCTGGCCATGGAGGTCAAGGCCAGCCGGCGGGTCCACGACAGCGACACCCGCTCTCTGCGAGCCCTCCAGGAGGACGGACCCCTCGGGCACGCGGTCGTCGTCAGCCTGGAATCCGAGCCGCGGACCCTGGAGGGCGGCATCGAGGTCCTTCCCTGGCCCCATGTTCTCGAACGACTCTGGGGTGGAGATTTCCCGATCTGACAGGGGTTCGACCAGGGTGCAACGACGGCCTCCTGCGGGTGCGTCAAACGGGTCCGGCGGCGGTGGACAAGGAAATGGATGGGTACCTTCGCGCGGCAGAAACCGTTCGGGGCAACAACTCTGTTCAAGGGTATGGTAGGGTGGTTCCCTGAAAGGATGGTTTCCCATCACGGTCAGGCCCTGCCAGGATCGGGCACGTGCCAAGGGTTCCAGGGATCGCGGCGGCCGAGGTTGGGGACGTCGAACAGCTGGAGGTGGGGCGGAATGTCCGAGGGGTACTGGGTGGGGTTGGTGGTGGTGCTGTGGGCCATGCTCATGGCCATTGGCAACAAGGGTGTCCAGCAATGGTTCCGGGATCAATTCCAGGGAGGGCAGGGGGCGGCGAAGCCATCCGGCGTGCGGCCTGGAGGGGGATCGGGCGTGCGGCCGGCGGCGGCCGCCCCCCGGCCGACCCCCCTGCCTTTTGATCCGGGGGCGGGTGAGGCCGTCAATCAGCCTGAAGAGCAGATTCCCGACACCCAGCCCTGGTTCGTGCCCGAGTGGGGCGGGAAGTGTTACGAGGACGACGTTTTCGAAGTGTTTTTGATCGATGTGCAGGGGCGGAAGATTCGCCTTCCCGAATTCAAGGAGATCTCCCTGCCGGGTGACGGGGTCGTGATTCTCGACCGCGTGCTCTGCCATACCTGCGATGGGCAACAGATCTTCGATTCCCGGAAGGCCAGGCACCCGTTCCGGTTCGCCACGACCTTCCGGGAGGGGATGGCGCTGGTCAGCGATTCGGGGAAGACCCGCTTCGGGTTCGTGGAGCGGAAGGAGTTCGCCCTGGCGGTGCCGATCTCGTTCCACGAGGCGCGGGATTTCCAGAACGGGCGGGCGGTCGTGCGCCAGGAGAGCCGATGGGGATTTGTGACGCGGGAGGGGGTATTCCGGGCCCTGCCGCCGGATGCGGACCCCAGGCCCTGCCGGGATTTTCGGGAGGGGCTGGCGGCCGCGGTCTCCCGGGGGAAGTGGGGTTTCATCGACGGGACGGGGGAATGGGTCATTCCGCCGCGGTTCGACTGGGCGGGGAGTTTCGCCGAGGGCAAGGCGGCGGTGTGTGAGGGCGGGAAATACCGCTACATCGGGCCGAGCGGGGAAACCGTGATCCCGGGACCGTTCGCCTGTGCGCGCCGCTTCGCCGAAGGGATCGCGCCAGTTGCCCTGGCCCCCGGGAAGGGGTGGGGGCTGATCGACGGTTCCGGCGAGCTGGTGGTCGGGCCGTCCTGGCATTCGGTGGAGGCGTGCGGCGATGGGGTGGTGCCCTTCACCGTCGTGGTCAGGCGCGGGCAGATCCCCCAGGCGGGGTTGTACATCGTGCGGAGCCGGGAGACGCGGATGGTCGAAGGCTGTACCAGGATCAGTTCGTTTGCCGAAGGAACGGCCGTGGCCGAGATTCCCGGCCGGACCTTCGCCCATCTCAATACCAGCGGGGAACGGGTGGGAGCCAGGAACAGCCGTTGGAGCAAGGTTTCCCCCTTCCGGGGCGGGGTGGCCCTCGCCGAGAGCCGGCACCTGTAGGGGATCCTGTGGGGGTCAGACGAGGCCGGCGTCGGCGCAGAAGGAGGTGACGGGGAGGACCTTCTTCACCCGCGCCTCGGGCTCGAAGGCGGATTCCCCGAGGTGCACCTGGTAGAAGAGGGGGATGTCCGTCCGGGGTTTGAAGTAGCCGATGTGGGGCGAGAGGCGGTGAAGAAACCAGCGTGGGGCGTCATATCATCGGAAGTCATTTCGATCTTGAAGGGAAGGAAGGCTTGTGGGATCATGGTTTTAACCTCGTGGGTTCTGGGATGGTGTGGGTTGCACTTCACTTGTACCAGATCCGGCGAGGTTTTGACATCT
>CAZKPI010000268.1:0-6649 GCA_964554555.1 uncultured bacterium | reverse complement strand
GACCACACCGGTCAGGTGAACCGGCCGGTGGTCGAAAACGGGGCCCCCGAACCCCTGTCCCGCGCCGCCCTCGCCCTGCTGGAAGGCCGGCGTTGTCCCCCGCCCCCCGCCGAGTGGAACCCGGATTCCCCCATCCGCCTGCCCATGGACTTTTCCCTGCGCTGACCGAAGAATTCGTCCGGAACCACGGATCACCCACCACCAAGGAGGTATCCACCGTTGCTGACCATCCGCCGTGACCTCGTCCTGCCCGCCAGCGAATATTGGGACGGCCTGCAGAAGGCCGAGGCCTTCCACGGCCATCTGTGCCCGGGGATGTTTTCCGGCGTGAAGATGTCCCTGCTGGCCAAGGGCCTGCTGGGGATGAAGGAGTTCCCCAGCAAAGACCTGATCGTCATTGCCGAGATCGACCGCTGTCTGACCGATGCCATCATGTCGTTCACCGGCTGTCGCCTCGGCCGCCGGAGCATGAAGTTTCGCGATTTCGGCAAATTCGCCGCCACCTTCTGCTCGCTCGAACACCGGCAGGGGTTTCGCATCGCCACCCGGGCCGACTCCTTCGACCGGATCGAGGAGCGGATGAAGGCCGCCGGGATCGACCCCCGCGGGCACCACCAGGAGCGGGAGAAAGCGGGACAGGTGTTCTTCGAATTCCCCTGGCAGGAACACTTCGCCGTCACGGTCGTCGACCAGACCTGGGATGACACCGACCTGCCGGGGTTCCCGAAGATCAAGGTCCAGTGCAGTCGGTGCCAGGAACCGGTCATGGACGGCCGGCACCTGACGCGGGACGGCCAGATCTTCTGCCGGCCCTGCGCGCCGAACCCGTGACCCCGCCTCCCGGGGGCCGGTGACCGGTCGCGCCGAACGGACGACGGGGCGGGAACGGCCGCCGGGACGACCTGCGGCCGGGAACCCGCCCGGGCAAAGTTCTGAGCCAACCGAGGTTCCGCCTGATCGTGCGGTGCCTGTGCCTGGTCCGGCGCCGGGTTCTGCTGATCCGGCATTTCTCCCAGCTGACCGGGAAGGAGTCCAGGGGTCACCCCAGTTTCTCCAGACCTGCCCCGTCCTCCAGGCCTTGTTCTGGTGGGAAAAGGAGGACCCCGCCATGGCTGAACATGGTATCGTGGAGGAACCGCCGCCACCGTTGGGCAATGGCCCGACGGGGAAATCTGCGAAAGGTCGAGGTGTCTGACATGTTGGACCTGAACCATGCCCGGAGCAAGGCGGAAGCCCTGCAGGCGCTGTTCAGCCGATGGACGCCGGTGCCGCCGGTCGAGATGGTTCCCCTCGCCGAGGCCATCGGCCGGATCCCGGCCCGGGATCTCCATTCCCGGAACACCCTGCCGGTCGTCCGGGCCTCGATGATGGATGGGATCGCGGTGGCCTCCGAGCGTTTTCGAAACGGCCGTCCCGACACCTCCCGCTGGGTCGAGGGAAAGGATTTCGTGCGGGCCGATACCGGCGACGATTTCGATGACCGTTTCGACGCGGTGATTCCGATCGAAGCGGTGACCTTCGGGCTGGGGGGCGGACTTCGCCTGGACGAAGGGGTTGAGGTCGTGCCGGGGGCTCATGTCCGGCCGGCCGGCAGTACGGTTCGGCCCGGGGACCCCCTCCTCGCGGCCGGTCTGCCGATCCGTCCCTGCGACCTCGCCGCCCTCGCCATCGGCGGCGTCACCGAGGTGCCCGTCCGCCGCCGGCCGGTGGTGGCGTTCATCCCGACGGGCAGTGAACTGGTTCCCGCCGGCACTACCCCCAGGCGCGGGCAGAACGTCGATGGCAACAGCCTCATGGCCCGCCACCTGCTCCTGGAGATGGGGGCCGCCCCGCTGTCCATGCCCATCGTGAAGGACCGGATGGAGGAACTGGAAGCCGCCCTGGACCAGGCACTGCCGCAGGCCGACATCGTCGTGCTGAACGGCGGTTCCTCCAAGGGGGGCGAGGATCTGACGGCGGCCCTGCTCGGCCGCCGGGGCGAGGTGCTGGTGCATGGCATCGCGGCGGGTCCGGGCCGGCCCATGTGCCTGGCGATGGTCGGGGGCAAGCCGGTCATCAACCTGCCGGGGCCGGTCGTGGCGGCGTTCCACGGCCTGGACTGGTGCATCCGGGCCGTCGTCAGCCGGTATCTGGGACTGCCCCTGCTCCGGCGGCCCCGGGTTCGCGCCGTGCTGGCCGACGATATGCCATGCCCGAAGCGCCTCTGCTATCTGTGCCGGGTCCAGTTGACCCGGGCCGCCGATGGAACCCTCACGGCCCATCCGCTCCCCTTCAAGAGTGTCAGCATCGGGCTCTGGTTGAATGCGAATGGGCAGTTCGTTTCCGAAATCGGCGAAGGCGACTACCGGAAGGGTGACAGCCTCGACGTGGAGCTCCTCTGCGGGGAGGAATTCATCAGGCCCGAGGGGGACCCCGCCATGGCGGCCCTCGCCGGGGAAACCCCCACACCCGCCTCCGGCGGGAACGACGGAAGGAGAGGCCCATGACCACCATCACCCCGCCCGCCGGGACCCTCATCGATCGCCTGCTGGCCGCGGTGACCGCCGGCCGCGAGCAGGAGGTGGCCGAGCTTTTGGCCGCCGGGGCCGATCCCAACGGGACCGACGCGGCCGGCCTGCTGACGCCCCTGCTGAACGCGGCCAAGACGACCCACGAGGCGATCGCCCGCCGGCTCCTGGCGGCAGGAGCCCAGGTGGGGAAGGCGAATGCCGACCAGGTCACTCCCCTGCACTGGGCGGCGGCCAAACAGAAATCCGGCATGGCCCGCCTCCTGCTGGAGGCCGGCGCTTCTGTCCACGCCCGCGAACGGGACGGCTGGACCCCCCTGCACTGGGCGGCCTACCGGGGGGCGGCTGACCTGGTGACCCTGTTCCTCGACGCCGGGGCGGCCATTGACCTGCCCGATCACGACGGCTGGACCCCTCTCCACCTGGCCGCCCAGCAGGGGCATGCCGCCGCCGTGCAGTGCCTGCTGGACCGGGGCGCCGACCCCGCCCGGCCCGATTCCAGCGGCCGGCTGGCGGTTGACCTGGCGGCCGGCCGCGGGTACAGTGACATCGTGGCCCTCCTGAACGGCCGCCAGGGGGCGGCCGTTCCCCGCCCGCGGCCGGGCGGGGGGGCGGCAGAACCCTGAATCACTGCCGGGAGACACATCATGGTACACATCACGGTGATCAAGAGCCCTACGGGGTGCAATGCCTGCGAGGAGACGGGGCGTCTCGTCGGCGAGGCGGCCCACAAGTTCCCGGGGGTGGAGATCAAGGTCGATTTGCTCACCAGCGGCACGCCCGAGGCGCAGGCCTTCGGCGTCCTCACGACGCCGGTGGTGATCATCAACCAGAAGATCTATTCCATGGGCAAGCCGGTCATCGCGGAAAAGGTGGAAGCCTGGATCCGCAAGGAACTTGGCCGGTAGCCGCCCGGCGTCCAGGCCCGCGGCTGGCTCCCGCCTGTCGGAGGGGCCCCGCCAGGACGGCGGGTTGCTCCTGACGAGGAGAACCACCCCATGACCGGTGAAGAATATCTTGTACAAGAACTGAAAAAGTATCAGTGTCTGTGCTTCTACCCTTCCAGCGGAACCGACCTGGGCGACCTGGACTATTTCGGTTCCGGCCGGCGTCTCCTGGGCGAGCGGATCGACCCCCGGCCGGCCGCCGCCGGCCACCCCGCCGGCGCCCCCGCCCAGGAGCCCGATCCTGACCTGTTCGTCCACACCGAGATCAATTTCCACCAGGAGTTCGACGGCGGCCTGGCGGCCTCTCCCGTGGACTGCGGTCTGCATGGCCCCCTCGAGGTGGAGGGATTCCGGGAGCTTCCCGCCCTCGACCGGCCGAATGCGATCTATGACAACTTCCCCTTCAGCGGCCGCTGTTTCGAATACCGGGTTCGCCTGTGGCAGACGGGGAAGATCAGGACCCTGATCTATTGCCTGTGCGAGAACGAGTTCTTCGTGTCCAGGCTCCTGCTCCGGCATGGCCTCGCCGCCCCGGTGATCTGGTCACGCAACTGGGCTGGCGGCCGCACCTACGGGACCTGGATGGCCAACGTCCTCGACCGGCTCCGCACGGTGAAGGTCTACACCGACTGGTTGTGCATCCCCGGACAGCGGGGGGAACCGCCGAACCGCCTCGTGACCGAAAAATACCCCGACCTGATGGTGCCGCGGACCGTCCAGCTGGTGCGGAACAATGATCGTCACTGGATCGACGAGGGGGCGCACGGGTGGGTGGAGGAGTTCGACGTGGTGAAGACCGGGTGATTCCCGGGGGCCCACCCGGCCGGGGGGGCGCCTGCCGCCGGCGCCCTGGGGTGCTCAAGACCTTCTACGCCCCAGACCGAGGCGGCTCCTGGCCGGTGGAGGCCGGGCGGGTGAAGGCGACCTTCTGGCCGGTCGCGAAGATCTTGCCGGGCTCGGCCCCCCGGATCATGCGCATGGCCCTGGAAACGTCCTTCACCACAAAGCCCGACAGGTCGTGGACCCCGTATTCGAACAGCACCGGGGCCAGCGTGGTCGAGGGGCCGACGATGGTCACCTTCCGGGCCTGCTTCGACAGCTCGAGCAGTCGGGGCAGGGTTTTCTCGATGAAGCAGGCACTGCCGATGAACACGAAGTCGCTCCCGGGCAACAGATATTCCACGGCAGGGAAGGGGTAGTCGCCGTCCTCGGGTTCCTCCCCCTCCACGATCCGCAAATCGCAGATCGGCTCGATCAGGGTCTCAATGTGGGGGAAGTGGCCCAGCACCGTCACCTTCTTCCCCCGGATCTCGTTCTGCGACATGATGAACGGGTCGTAGATGCGGTCCTCCACGTGCCGGGAGTCGGCGATGGCCACGCCGGCCCGCCGTGCCACCTCAGGGTGGTTGTAGTAGGCGTTGAGGGCGGCGAGGCCGACCCCCGCCTCGGCGTAGTTCCACGACTTGATCAGTCCGGCCACCTCCCGCAGGGGGGCCCCTTCCAAAGGCCTGGTGGCCATCGGCAGGCGGTACGGGAAGTCCATGACCCCGCCAATGCCGAGCCCGTCGCGACTGCGCACGTAGGAATAATGGGTGCCGGCGGCGACCTCCTCCGCCAGCCAGTCGGTGGGGATTCCGTCAATCATCCGGTCGAAGAGATCCCAGTTCATGGCGATGCCTGTCCTTTCAGGTGGTCACGGGTGATGTCCTGACCCTGCCGCAGGCGGGCCCTCAGCCGCGACAGGGTTTCGTCCAGGTGTTCAAGGTCCACGAGGCAGGCCTTTTCCTCGGGGGACGTGGTGAGGATCCGGCTGACCCCGCCGTTTTTGATGACGACCCGCTTGTCGGCGCTCAGGGCGAGCAGGGGGTCGTGGGTGGAGATGAAGACGATCTTCTCGCGCTGGGCGAGGATGCGGATGGCCTGCCGGCGGTCGATCCCGGCGTTCTCGATCTCGTCGATCAGCACCACCGGGGAAAGGCTCATGTGGGCGGTGTCGGCGATCATCAGCGCGCGCGACTGGCCGCCGCTGAGCTGGGTCACCTTGGTGTCGGGGGAGAACTTCTCGCCGACCAGCTCGTTGGCGCAGGCGAAACAGCGGCTGACCGTCGGCCCGACCTCCTTCACCTGGCGGCTCTCGGCATGCATCTCCAAAAACTCCTGCACCGTCAGGTCCATCACGAAGTTCATGTTCTGCGACAACTGCGCGACCAGCCGGCCCTCCATGGCCAGCCGCTCGTCCTCGCCCAGCCGCCGGCCGTCGACCAGGACGCGCCGCCCGGTGGGGGTGTCGCCGTCGGCCAGGCACTCGATGTCGGCAAGCAGGCGGCTTTTGCCGGCCCCGGTGGGGCCGACGATGCTGATGACTTCCCCCACCGAGGCCGTCCATTCGGCCTGTTCCGGGTTGCCCGGCTTGTCGTGCCCTCCCAGGATGGTGATCGAATCCAGCACGATCCTGGAGGCCGCGCCACTGCCAAAAGTTTCCAGAAAGAGGCAGAAGTCCCGCGGGATCGCCTCCCGCTCGAGGCCGAAGTCGGCCAGGGCTTCCCCGGAATAGACCGCCAGGGCCCGGTCGAGCGGGAGGCCCGGGTCGAGGTCGGTCAGCCGGAGGTTGTCGAAGAAATCGCGCCCGATGGGAAACCGGCGCAGGATGTCCCCCAGGGGCATGGTCAGGATCATCTCCCAGAGGTTCCTCATGGGGTTTTGAACTCCATCCTCTTCTGGGGTCCAAGTTGAAAGCCCGCTCCGATGCGCATTTCCCCGGTGCAATAGGAACAGATGGCGGCGGGGGTGGTGAACCGCAGTTTCCTGTCCTGCAGGCCCGTGATGTCGGGGGCGCTGGCGGCGTGGCGGGCCAGGGTGGTGGCCCCCTGCCCCGTGATGCCGTTCAGGAAAAGGATCCGGGCGGTCGTGTTCACCTGCCGGATGTTGAAGGCGAACACCTCCCGTTCCGCCTGGGACACGACGTCACCCTTGGTGACGACGACCACGTCGGCCAGCTTCAGCATCGGCCCGATCTTGCGGGGGGTGCTGACCCCCGCCAGGTTGTCGATGACGCAGACGGCGAGGATCCCCTTGATGTAGGGCGAACAGCGGTTGCACAGGCCGGCGCTCTCGGTGACCAGCAGGCGGAATCCCGACTTCACACCCCATTCGACGGCGGCCTCGATGTTGGTGACGAAGAAATGGTCAGGGCAG
>CAZKPI010000267.1:6441-6649 GCA_964554555.1 uncultured bacterium | reverse complement strand
GATGAAGGCCGAGATCGTCTCGGTGGGCGGTCAGGTGCTGATGGGCGGCGGCACCCACGGATCGCTCTCCCTGGAACCGATCCAGGCGCTGATGCAGATCCCCGCCCTCAACCCGACCCGGCTGGCTCTGCCCGAGCCGGACCCGGTGCAGGTGCGCCCCTACGACGACCGGCTGATCGTCCTCAACGACCCGCAATCGCCCAGGCTT
>CAZKPI010000267.1:4504-6383 GCA_964554555.1 uncultured bacterium | reverse complement strand
ATCATCCTGGTCTGCTCGGCACGGGGGGGCATGGGCCGCACCACGCTCACCGCCAACCTGGGAGTGCTGTTCGCGCAGGCGGGGTACTCGGTCGTGCTGGTCGATGCCAACCTGCGCAAACCGGCCCTGCACCGGGTGTTCGATCTGGAGAACCACCAGGGGCTGACCACCGCGCTGTGCGGCGGGGAGGGCATCGGGCTGGTGAAGACCACCTCGGTGAAAAACCTCGGCCTTCTGCCCTCCGGGCCCCTCCCCCCGACCCCCGCGGAACTGCTGGGCTCAGTGGCCATGATCGACCTGCTCGACCAGATGAAGCGCCGGGTCGAACTTCTGCTGATCGACACGCCGGGTCTGCTGGACTATCCCGACGCCGGCATCCTGGCTTCCCAGGCCGGCGGGGTGGTCTTCCTGCACCGGGAAGGGGAACCCGAAGCGGACATCTGCGCGAGCCGGGACTTCCTCAAGAGCATCCGGGCGAAGGTCCTCGGGTATGTGAAATCCTGATCCCGCGGCCCGGCCAGGCCCGCCTTCCCGCCCGCGGGAGGGCGGGCTTGCCGTTGTGGTATCTTGGGGACGGAGGAATCACATGGGTGATCCGCTGGTCGTGCTGAAAGGGGTCGCCGTGGCCGGGGCGTTCGTGGCCATGGTGACCGACCTGCGTCACGGCAAGATCTACAACTGGCTCACCTTTCCCCTGATGATCAGCGGGTGGGTGGTGCATGCCTGGCTGTTCGGCGGGGCGGGGCTGGCCGCCAGCGCGGGAGCCACGGTTCTCGGGATCGCCCTCTATCTGGGTTTCGCCCTGGTCGGGGTCATCGGCATGGGCGACGTCAAGCTCCTGGGGGGCCTTGGCGCCTGGGGGGGATGGCAGTTCGTGGTCTGGGTCTTCCTGTTCGCCAGCGTGGCCTCCATCCCGCACGCGCTCCTCATCCAATATCTCAACTACGGCAAGGATGCGCTGGGCATGCTCATGACCAGTCTGATGACCGGAGCCTTCCTGAAAAAGTCCATCGCCGAGGAGAACGCCTCCCCGAGGTACCGGTTTTTTCTGGGCATCGATCTTCTGCTGGGCGCCGTGCTGGCGTGGTACCTCGACCTTCCGCTTTCCTGGTAGGCCGGGAAGGGCGGACTGTACCAGGCGGAGGATCCGGCCTTCCGGGAATCCCCAGGCCCCTTTGATAAGGATGACCCTCGGGCACCGGCCTCCCAGAGGCAAGGCAGAAGGTACCCCGGCGCCTTCGCGAGAGAATCACCCCTCCCGGGATTCCCAGGAGGGGTACCACAAACCAAGGAAAAAGACCTTGACAAACCCTAAGCCCACAGTCATAGTCCTCCGATTGTGGAGAATGCTATGTTGATTACCCCTTTGCGGGTGTGATATAATTTCCCCCTAATCCATAGCGGGAGGAGGATCTGGTAGGTGAATAGAAGAGCCATAGTCGTCGCATTGATCCTGAGCATCGTTGTATCGGCTGCCCTCTGGAAGAAGCTCCAGACATCCGGGAAGACCGGGGAGGTTATCACCAACATCCCTCCCAAGCTGGAGACCAAGACGCTGGTGGTCGCCAAGAAACGGGTCCCCGTCCGGACCCGGGTGGAACCCAGCAACGTCAATGAATTTTTCGAGCTCAAGGATCTGCTTGCCTCTGAAGCGAACCGCTTCCCCGATGCCTTCACTTCGGTGGCTTCGCTCACCGGCCGGTTCACCGCGGTGACGATCCTCCAGGGCGACGTGATCACCAACGAACGCATGCTGGCGGATGACGCCATCCCCGATCTTGCCCATGCCATTCCCGAGGGCCGGCGGGCCGTTTCGATCGCCGTCTCCAAGGTCACGGGGGTCGGCGGCTTCATCGAGCAGGGCAACTTCGTCGATGTC
>CAZKPI010000267.1:0-4479 GCA_964554555.1 uncultured bacterium | reverse complement strand
GATCGTCCTGCAGGACATCCCCGTTCTGGCCGTCGGCGGCATGTACCAGTTCGACGGCACCCTGGCCACCGCCCCCCCGGCCATCGCCGCCGGCAAGGTCGACCTGGTCACCCTGGCCGTCACCCCGGAGGAACTCGAGCGCCTGATGTATCTCGATTCGGGCGTGGTCTTCCGGCTGGTCCTGAAGAACCCGAAGGACAAGGACAAGCGGGTCGAAACCCCCGGTGCCACGGAAAAGGCTGTCATGAAGGGGCTTGGTCTCCTGGAGGAACCTCCCGCTCCGGCCACCCCCGCCACGCCGAAACCCGCCGAGCCCCAGCCCCCCGTCGAGGTCACCTCGTTCTCCCTGCCGCCCGCCCCCGGGGCACAGGAAAAGCCCGCCGTGACCGAAGTCCAGCCCAAGGATGACGGGAAGGTCGAGGTTTGGTACGGATCCCCCAAACAGCGCGAGGAGGTCCTCCGGGAAGCCCAACCGACCAAGGCTGCCGCAGTCCCTGCCGGGGAAAAGCCGGCGGGATTGCCTGCCCCCGTGAAGACGTCCGCCCCGGATATCGCCAATCCGGGCGGGAACTAAGAGGAGAAGCAGCCATGGCCATGCAAAACCGCTTGAACGTCCGCCGGTTCCTTTTCCTGACTGCGGTTGCGGTCATTCTCGCCTCGACCTGCGGGGTGGAACCCACCTTCGCCGAGCGCATCCTGGTCCCGATCGGGAAGTCGGCCATCTTCAAGACCCCCTTCCCGCCCAAACGCGTGTTCGTCATCAAGCCGGGCGTCATCGAGGCCCCGGTGGTCAGCGACGAGGAGATCATCCTGACCGGGGTGAGCAAGGCTCCCGACGCCACCCAGATCATCCTCTGGGACCAGGACGGCAACAAAACCATCCACGACGTCGAGACCTTCCAGGAGAACGAACTGCTGGCCCAAAAGTTCGCCGCCCTGGCCGGCGAACCCGGGGTCACTCTGCAGATGTTCCCCGACGTGGTGTACATCCGCGGGATGGTGGATACCGACGAAAAGAAGGCCCGCGTCGAGAAGATCCTGGAAACCCTAATCACCGACCGGAAGTATGAGAGCCTCATCCAGGTGCGGCCGGCGGTCACCGTGGCCCAGCGCGTGGCTGATGCCATCAAGATTCCGACCGTGAAGGTCACCATCCTCAGCAAGAAGGACATCACCCCCGCCGCCACCGACGCGAAGACGGCGGAAACCGCCGCCTCCGGCAACAACGCCACCGATACCGCCGACACCACTCTCCTGCTGGAAGGAACGGTTGAGACCCAGAACGACTACATCCACATGGTCGAAGTGGCCAAGGGGTTCTTCGAACCAGCCAAGATCCGGAACCTGGTGACCATCTCGAACCCGATCATGGTTTCCTTCCAGGCCTATGTCCTGCAGATCGACCGGAACAATATGAAAGACCTGGGCATCAAGTGGGGAACCAGTGGCGCCGGCGGCGACCTCCAGCAGGGCATCGTGAACTTCCTCGAGGATGCCTCCAAGATCACCGGGGCGGCTCCTTTGTCCAAGTATTGGAACCCCCTGGAGATGAACAACCTCAACCGGACCGAACTGATCCGGGCCAAGATCAGCGCCCTGGAGACCGCCAACAAGGCCAAGGTCCTGGCCAATCCCAAGCTCATCGTCTACGCCAACACCAAACCGACCAAACTGGCGGGAGCCGGCTGGCTGGGGGAAGGTCAGAAGACCGATCTGGAAGCCGACGGCACGGCCGGGCAGGATCCCGGCAATGACTCGGGCCTGGCGTTTTTCGAATCGGGATCCGAAGAGGAGATCCAGTACGGGATCAGCCCCACCGGGGTGCCCCTGACCCGCACCTTCACCACCACCCTCCGCATGGCCATCCGCGACCTGTTCGTCCTCGACAATGACCTGAAGTTCTCGGTGTACACCAAGCAGGAGGAACCTTCCGGGGTGGCCGGCTCCGTGAAAAAGAACACCCGCAGTATCATGACCACGGTCAAGATGAAGAACGGCGAGACCCTGGTCCTGGGTGGTCTGATCAACAAGCGCCACAACGTCAGCGAGGAGAGGGTACCCGGTCTGCACCGGCTTCCCTGGCTGGGGCGGTTGTTCAAGTACCGGCAGACCTCCACCCAGGAGACGGAGCTGGTCGTCCTGCTGACCCCAGAAATCACCGGCCGCGAGAAGGATCCCCTGCCGGTCAAGAAGTTCGAGACCGTGCCGGTTCCGCGCCGGAGCGATCGCCTGGAAAAGCTTCACACCCTGTTCCAGAAGATCAAGTCCAGTCACTTCCCCGAGGAAGCCGGGCGCTGAACCCGGCTTGCCACCACTGCGAAGAACGGCCTGGGTCCTCCACCCAGGCCGTTTCTTCCCCTGAGCCCCCGGACGGGGTTTGAGGAAGGAATGCCACGCCCGCGCCGCATCAAGGTTCTCATCGCCGATGACATGGTCGAACTGCGTTCGAACGTCCGGCGGATGCTGGGCAGTCAGGAATCGATCCAGGTGGTAGGTGAGGCGGGGGACGGGGAACAGACCCTGAAGCTGGCCAGAGAGCTCAATCCCCATGTGATCCTGATGGACATCAACATGCCCAGGATGGATGGGCTGAAGGTCACCGAAGCCCTGGCGAAGGAACTGCCCAACATCCAGGTGGTGATCATGTCCATCCAGAGCGAGCAGGAGTATTTCCGCCGGGCCATGAAGGCGGGGGCGAAGGACTTTTTGACCAAGCCCTTCTCCAGCGGCGACCTGGTCGATGCGATCCAGAACACCTTCAACAAGTGGATCAAGGACCGCCCCGAACTCCAGCAGGAGGAGGCGCGGGCGGAGGTGCTGACCTTCTTTGCCACCAAGGGCGGGGTGGGCCGCACGACCCTGGCCACCAACCTGGGCATCAGCCTGGCGAAGCGGGGGAAGCGGACCCTGCTGATCGACGCCTCCCTGCAGTTCGGGGATGTGGCCATCACCCTCAACCAGAAAGCCGGCAAGAACCTGTACAACATCGTCGAGAAGGACGAGGAGATCACGCCGGGGAAAATCGACGCCAACCTCACCCACCATTCCTCAGGTCTCGACCTGCTGTTGGCCCCGATCGAGCCGGCCTATGCCGACGCCATCAAGCCTCAGCACGTGAAATCCATCGTCGAGCTGATGGGCGGGGTCTACCAGTACATCCTGTTCGACACGGCTCCCCACATGGGCAACATCGAACTCCAGATCCTCGATCAGACCGATATGGTCCTGCTGGTCGCCACCCTCGAGATCAGCTCGATGAAAAACACCAAGCTGTGCCTGAAAACCCTCAACGACATCAAGTTCGACATGGGGAAGGTCAAACTCATCATCAACAAGGACATCCCGAACGTGGGGATCAGCCGCAAGGACATCGAAGAAGGGCTGGCGATCCCGATCTACGCGGTGGTCCCCATGGAGTCGGAAACGGCACAGACGGCCCTTAACCAAGGGGAGCCGTTTGTGGTAAAATTCCCCAAAAGTTCCCTGGCCAATTCCCTCGAGGTCATGACCAGTCACATCCTGGGGGAAGACGCCCCGGCAGACGAGACCCAGACCGCAGGTCCTCTGCTGCGCTTGAAGAAGATCTTATTCGGTTCGTAACAGAAGGAGGTTCGAAACGACATGGGTGGCTTGCTTTCCCGGCTGAGCGAAGAGAAGAAGAGTGAGAAGTCCGGAATCCTCGATTCCGCGGCAACGCGCGAAATCACGGGATTCGAACGTCTCAAGGAGAAGGTGCACACCCGCCTGATCGACGACATGCCCCAGGCGATCATGGTCGAGACGAACGTCGAGAAGAAGCGGGGCATGTTGCGGGACCGCATCATCCAGGTCACCGCCGAGGAAAGCCCCAAGCTGAACGTGACCCTCGCCCCGCGCGAGATGGAGAGCCTGTGCCAGATCCTGCTGGACGACATGATCGGCTTCGGCCCCATCCAGAAACTGCTGGACGAGGAAGACATCTCGGAAGTCATGGTCAACGGGCCCTATCAGATCTACTATGAAAAGAAGGGCAAGCTGACCCTGTCCGACATCAAGTTCAAGGACAACGACCACGTGATGCGGATCATCGAGCGCATCGTGGCCCCGATCGGCCGCCGCATCGACGAGTCGGTCCCCTACGTCGACGCCCGCCTGCCCGACGGCTCCCGCGTCAACGCCATCATTCCGCCGCTGGCCCTGAACGGCCCGACGATCACCATCCGGAAATTCAAGAAAGAAGCGCTGGGAATCGCCGACCTGGTCCGCTTCGGCACTCTGACCGAGGAGATGGCCAAGTTCCTGGAGGCGTGCATCAAGGTGCGTTTGAACATCGTGGTGTCGGGCGGCACGGGGTCCGGCAAGACCACCACGCTGAACATCCTCAGCTCGTTCATTCCCGAGGACGAACGGATCATCACCTGCGAGGACGCCGCCGAACTGCAATTGCGCCAGCCCCACGTGGTGCGCCTGGAAACCCGGCCGGCCAACATCGAAGGCAAG
>CAZKPI010000266.1:5856-6654 GCA_964554555.1 uncultured bacterium | reverse complement strand
GCTCGGGCGCCTTGATCAGCTCGGCGAACCGGCTGAGGCGGTCGCGGGCCTCCGGGAAGCGCGGATGATCGACCTCGACCAGCACGGTGAAATCGCTTTGCACGATCAATGGCATGTCAGACGCCTGAGTCATGGCTTCCCCCCCATTTCCCGTCAGGTTGCCCGCCCGCGAACCGCTGGCCGGTGTTGGTGCCGAGGGTAGCAGAGCGTTTGGCCGTTGTCATCCTTCCTGAACCAGAACGTTCCGCGGTGTGGGTCGTCTTCGCCGAAGCCTCGAAGATCCTGCCGCTCTGCCGGGCCAATGAGGTCGCCGCCCGGCGCGGTTTCGCGATTCCCCTGGAACCTTGGGCTGATCTGGCGGACGAGATCGATCCCGCTAGGAACCTGGTGACCGTGTATCGGTTGTCTCGTTGCACCTGCGGCCATGCCGGCCATCGCGATGGCGGGAATTCACCCTGCCGGTGGCCGCCTTCACGGGCCTGACAATCGAATTCGGCAGGATCTTTTTCCCTCACCCTTCCGTCGTCTGTGAATTTCTTGCCGTCTATCGCCCCTGATTCCTGATTTTCGGGGGAGTTCGGTGCTCATGATCATCCGAGGGCTCCATCTGGTTCCCATCACCTTTTGGGAGGGGGACACAGCCTCCCGCCAACCCGCTCCTTGAGCGCCCCCAGAAAAATTGGTTTGTGGAACGGAACAGGGGGCGAATGGCTGTCGTGGTATCATAACGAAGAAACGCACGAGCGGGAGGACAGGACGATGACCGGACCAGGAAACCCCGGGCTAGGCCCGTGGCTT
>CAZKPI010000266.1:0-5830 GCA_964554555.1 uncultured bacterium | reverse complement strand
ACCCCGCCCCTACGGCGGCAAACCGCCGGTCAAATTCTTCAACACCACCGGCCCCTGCGACCCGCGGCGGCACTACATGTTGCCGGCCAAGGAGCGGCTGGTCGGCGCGTCTCTCGACCGGTATGTGACCAACGAGCTGTATTGGGTTCTGCACGCGCCGCGCCAGACCGGCAAGACCACCTTCCTGCTGAGCTGGATGCACGAGCTAAACGACAGCCGTGCCGCCGTCGCCTGCTACGTGACGGTCGAAACCTGCCAGGGGTTCGACGACCCCGCCGTCACCAACCGGGCCATCGCCGAGGCGATCATCCGGGGGGCGGGCCTGAGCCTCGCTCCGTCCGCGGTTCCGTCCATGCCGGACGCCAGCCCGCCTGACCTGGTGGCGGCCACGCTCCGGCAGTGGGCCGCCCTGGTGGCCCCCCTGCCGCTGGTGGTGCTGTTCGATGAGGTCGATGTTCTGCAGGATCAGCCGATGGTCAGCTTTCTGCGCCAACTGCGCGGGGGGTTTCCTTTGCGCGGGGTGGGCAAGTTCCCCGTCTCGGTCGCCCTGGTCGGCATGCGCGACCTGCGCGATTACCTGATCCGATCGAATGATGGGGCCCCGGTCAACCCGGGAAGTCCGTTCAACATCAAAGAGAGTTCCGCCAATCTGGCCAATTTCACGCGCGAAGACGTCGGTCGCCTGATCGCCCAGCACGTCGCTGACAAGGGCCAGCCGTTCGAGCCGGCCGCGATCGATTTGATCTTCGACCTGTCACGGGGCCAACCCTGGCTGGTCAATGCCCTGGCCAAGAATTGCGTCTGGAAGATCGTTCCCGAGGAAACCCGGGCCCCGGTGACGGCCGATCACGTCCTCCAGGCCAAGGAACAGCTGATCCTCGACCGGGCGACCCATATCGACAGCCTCGGAGAGCGCCTCCGGGAGCCGCGCGTCCGGCGGGTGGTGGAGCCGATCCTGGTGGGAAACATCGACCCCGCCATGGCCGAGGGGGATGACTTCCGGCTCTGCCTCGACCTGGGGCTGGTGACAGCCGCGGGCGGCACTCCGCAAATCGCCAACCCCATCTATCGCGAGGTCATCGCCCGGGTGTTGACCCAGGGCATGCAATATGCGGTTCCCGCCCCCGAGTTCCCCTGGCAGAACCCGGACGGCACCCTCGATCTGGCCGCCCTTCTGCGGGAGTTCCAGAAGTTCTGGCGCCTGCATTCCGACGCCTGGGAACCGAAGGCGAGCTATCCCGAGGCCTTTCCCCACCTGGTGCTGATGGCGTTCCTGCAACGGATCCTGAACGGCCAGGGCCGGATCGAACGCGAGTATGCCGCCGGGCGGGGCCGGGTCGATCTGGCCGTTTTGTGGCAGGGCCGCTGGGATGTGATCGAGATCAAGCTCGTCCACCCGGCAACCGGGCGGGAGGCGACCATCACCGAGGGGCTGACCCAGGTGGCCCGCTCCCGCGCCACCATGGGCGCCGCCGCCGCCTGGCTGGTGGTCTTCGACCGCCGGCCCGAAGCCCGCCAGCGGCCCTGGGAGGAACGTCTGACCTGGGACACCCACCCCGACCCCGTCGACCCCGCCGGCCCGCCCATCACCGTCGTCGGCGCCTGAAGGGCGCCCACCCTGACCCCCGGTGACACATCCCTCTTCGCCAGTCCGCTCTGGAGGCCCACCTCAAAGCAGATTTGTGGAACGGAGGTGGATTGGTGTGGTAAGGTGGGGGAAGAGGTTGGTTTTCCTTCGGGGAGGCAATGCCAATGTCTGAACCTGTTCCCGCCCACCAGAGAAAATTCACCTACGCCGACTACCAGAAATGGCCGGAAGATGAACACTGGGAGCTGATCGACGGCGAGGCCTACGCCATGACTCCCGGCCCCGGGACTGCCCACCAGGAAGTTTTCAACGGGCTGTTCTACCAGCTTCTCACCTTTTTCAAGGAGGGACCTTGCCG
Organism: uncultured bacterium; assembly: GCA_964554555.1. Taxonomy (GTDB): domain Bacteria; phylum Muiribacteriota; class Ozemobacteria; order Ozemobacterales; family Ozemobacteraceae; genus Ozemobacter. The sequence continues at coordinate 3,884 of CAZKPI010000266.1, read as the reverse complement.
GCTCTTCACCGATCCCTACGAGTTCCGGCTCGCCAGGCCGGGCCAGACGGAGGCCGAGATCACCGACGTGGTGAAGCCTGATCTGGCCGTGGTCTGCGATCCTTCGCGGTACGATGAGCGGGGCGGCATCGGGGCCCCGGATTTTGTCATCGAGATCATCTCCACTTCCACCGCCTCCCGGGACCACGTGAAGAAACGGCGTCTCTACGAGCGCCACAAGGTTCGGGAATTCTGGCTGGTCGACCCCGACAGCCGCCTGGTGACCGTGTATCGGCTGTCCCGCGGCACATTCGGCAAGGCCGACATCCTCGACGGCGAGGGGCTGACCCTGCCGGTGGCGGCCTTCCCGGGCCTGTCCATCGAGTTCGGTAAGGTCTTTCCGCCTCGCCCCCCCGTCGTCCGCGAATCCCCCACTGTCTATCGCACCTGATCCCTGACGGCCTGGAGCTTGGCCTAGCGTGCCCTCTCAATCCCTCATGGGCTTCCCCAGGCCAGCCTGCCGTTTGCGCCCCCCCCCGCCATGAAGGGCCAAGTGCTGGCGGGCCCCGAAGCCCTTCGGCTGGAGGGCCTCCGCAGGGGGATACAAACCCGCCCGCCAGCCCGCTTCTCGAGCGGCTTCCGAAATCAGGTTTGTGGAACGAGACCGACCGGCCGGTGGAAGAGTTTGCCGGTGGGTATGAAGAGATAATCGGAAGAGGGTCGTGTAGGGAAAGAGTGTAGAGATGCTAGGCTGGAGGGGTGACCCGACGGGGTCGGAGGTGAGAAGCGATGGTGCATCCGTTGGCCGGCAAGGGTGTTCGCCCGTTCACCTACGGCGACTACCTGGAGTGGCCCGACGACGAACGGTGGGAGATCATCGACGGGGAGGCCTTCGACATGACCCCCGCGCCGAATACGCTCCATCAGGAGATCTCGCGCAACCTTTGCCTGCAGATCGCCCTGTTCCTGGAGGGCAAACCCTGCCGGATGTTCAATGCCCCGTATGATGTCCTCCTGCCCGAGGGCCAGGAAACCGACGAAGAGGTGACCACCGTCGTCCAGCCTGACATCCTGGTGGTCTGCGATGCCGGAAAGATCACCGAACGCGGATGCCGCGGGGCTCCGGACTGGATCATCGAGATCCTCTCCCCATCGACGGCCGGCAAGGACCAGATCCGCAAACGCCGGAAGTACGAACAGCACGGGGTCGGTGAGTTCTGGGTCGTCCACCCCACCGACCGCACGATCGCGGTCTACCGGCTGGCGCGGCGGCGCTACGGGTCGATCGAGTTCTTCGACGACCAGGCGGTCATCCCGGTCAAGACCCTCCCCGGGCTGGCGATCGAGGCCCGGCGGGTCTTTCCCCCTCAGCCCCCCCGCGTCGTCCGGGAATCCCCTCGCGCCTACGCCGCCCGCCGCTGACGCCTGGGGGGAGCGCACCGGCTCCGGGAACACCAGGACCCTCGGGCGCGACCCGCAACACTTCCCGACGGGCTCCCTCAGGGAAGGGGGCCCGCCTCCAGGGCCGATCGGAACATCAGAGTGGTGGAACGGCGGGCTTCAGGTTGGAAAATCCCCTCTGGCCGAGGGATATTCGACCTATGACGATGTGTGACCGTTACAAGCGGCGGGCCGGGCTTACTACTCGGCGTTCTACGCGGTTTCCGCTCACTTCGCCCTCTCCGGGGTGATGTTCAACTCGCACGAAGCGGTGGAGATCAGCTTTCACAAAGATCTGGTCAAGCCCGGCCTTGTCCCCAAAGAGTTTTCCTCCAACCTCGAATTGGCAAGGACCATCATTGAAGCGGTCTATCGACTGCATCCAGGCACGGTTTCCAAGCCGTCCTGGATGGAGACGAAGCATCCCGAACCCTGAGAGCCCTTCTCCATCCTGTCGCCGCTGGCTCGATCGGGAGGAGCGCCAATCTGACGCTCCTCCCATCCCGGAGAAGGATCTCGCCGCCCCCTGGGGCAGGGGCCCCAAAATGGTCTGGTGTCGCCAAGGCAGGTGCGGGCCCTGATCGCCAAGGAAGCCCGGGCCAAAGCCAAGCGCCCGGAGGCCGCCTGGAATGGCTTTCCCTTCTGGCCGAGGCCTATGAGGAACGGGCCAAGGTGACCGCCATCCTGGCGCGACAGCGCGCCCTGACCCTGACCATGATCCGCAACCTGTCGATGAAACTCGGCATCCCCGCTGAGGTTCTCGTCCCACCCTACCGCCTCGCCGGCGCCGCCTGAGGCGGGCACGCCCACTTCTGCCCCCCACCGGCACCGGCTGACCGCTCGGTAGAACGACCACGGAACACCTCACACCGGCCCCGGAAACGGGATCGCCCTTCATGGTAGAATACCCGCAGGAGGAGCCCATGGAATCGTTTCCCCCAGCCCTGTTCTGGGATGTCGACTTGGCCACCATTGATCTGAAGAGGCATTCCCGCTTCGTGATCGAGCGGGTCCTGCAATTCGGGCGCCCGGAGGACATCCGGTGGCTGCTGGCAACCTATGCCACCGCCGAAATCGAGGCCACCGTCCGGGCCAGCCGCCGTCTCGACCGCCGGACGGGAAGCTTCTGGGCACTCCACCTCGGTGTCCCCCGGGAGGAGGTCGCCTGCCTCCGCGGGTCCTGACTCCGGCTCTCGAGGCCCTCTGGCGACAGTTGGCCGGGCTTCCCGCGGTCAGCGGTCGCTTCGTTCTGGCGGAGGGGACGGCCCTGGCCATGCACCTCGGTCACCGGCAGAGCATCGACCTCGATTTCTTCTCGCCAGACAGCTTCGACCCTGGCGACCTGTTCCGGAACCTTCCCACCCCCGGTTCGGTTCTCGTGGCCCAGGAGGAAGGCACCTTGCACGCCCGGGTGGAAGGAGCCAAGGTCTCGTTTCTCCGATACCCGTATCCCTGGCTCACCGAACCCCTGGTGCGGCAGGGCTTGCGCCTCGCCGGGGTCCCGGACATCGCGGCCATGAAGGTCGTGGCCATCGCCCAACGGGGAACGAAGAAAGACTTCTTCGACCTCTATCGGATTTTGCAGGACCACCCGCCGGCCCGGGTCAAGGAGTGGTTCCTCGGAAAATTCGGCGACCGGAACGTCAACTGCTACCACGTGCTGCGGTCTCTGTTCTATTTCGATGACGCCGAACCGGACCCTGAGCCCATCAGTCTCGACGGCACCACCTGGCCGGTCGTGAAAACCTGGTTCCAGACCCGGGAACAGGAGTTTTTCCGAACCCTCGTGTCGGCCCCGGGCCTTTGATGAGGTGCCCCGCATGGAGGGATTCGCCGAGGTCCAGCGGTTCCTGGCGTCCTGTCCGGGGGAGCCGGCGGATGACGTGGCTCGCGACCGGGAGACCACGTCCTTCAGGATTTGAGGGCGGTTTCCACGTCCTGGAGGGTCAGATGGAGGCGGGTGGCGACTTCCGCGGGTGAAAGGCCCGAATCCACCAACTGCCGAATGGCCAGGACAACACCCTTTCTGAGGCCCTCATCCATCCCCTTCTCCATGCCCTGTTCCAGACCCTGTTTGAGGCCCTGGGCCAAGCCCGCCTTGTGGGCGTTGGCCATCAGGGAGGCCATGTCGTGGCGTTCCTTTTCCTGCTGTTCGAGGAGCTGGCGCAGCTCGCGGTCGGCATTGACCTTCTGCAGTTCGCTCACGGCCATGTCGATGCCCTCCTCCTGGCGCAACTCGGGCGGCAAAGCCTGATCCGTGGCCCAACGCTTCCCGTACCGAAGAGTATACAGCCATTTATCACAGTAATCCGTGGAATCACTCATCAGCAGAGCGTTTATGCCTTGCTGGCCGGAGGAGTTATACCTTCCTGCTATACCTTCCGCTCAGGCCCGCCCCTGATGCTTCGCGACCGCCGCAACGAGTTTGCCCGCGAGGGGCAAAGCCTGTTGCTGAATCCAAGACC
>CAZKPI010000265.1:5442-6669 GCA_964554555.1 uncultured bacterium | reverse complement strand
TCACCGTCGATCCGCGACGTCATCCTGTTCCCGACCCTGCGCAAGCGGGGGGCGGCGCCCAAGGACTGAACCCGCGGCGACCGGCGGCGACCGGCGGCGGCCCGGCGGCTGGACCATGACGGGAGCGCCGGCCGGGTGGTGCGGCCTGACCGCGGGCCCGGCTTCCGGATCCGGTGAAGCATTCCGGCCGACGGGGAATTGCGCCCGGGCGCGGGGCGTGATACCGTGAGGCCGTTGGCAACGAAGGAGATGACCAGATGTCACGGTTGGTGCTGACCCTCCTGGGAATGGCCCTCTGCCTCGGCTGGACGGAACCGGCCGGTGCCCGCCCCCCCGACGTGCGTTTTCCCGACTGGTACAAAACCACGTTTTCCGTCAAAGCCTGGAACCCCGCCGCGCGGGAGATCCGGGTGACCCTGACCGTGGAGGCGCCCCTGGTGCCGATCCACGACCTGGCGGCGGCCGTGGCCTGGCCGAAGGGGTTTACCGGCGGCTCGCCCCGCCAGACCCTCGCCACCCTCGCCCAGGGGAAGAGCTGGACGGCCGAATTCACCGCCCGCGGCCCCGAAGCCTTCGACGGCTGGATCGAGGTCTCCGGGGAGGGGCGGCCTGACCGGGCCGGACTGCGCCAGGCCATCGAGCGGCCCGGGGCGTATGCGCCCAGTGCCAGGACGATCCTGCTGGCAGAGGTCGAGGCGGCAACAGGGCCTCTTCCCTTCGGCCTCAGCGTTCCCCTCAGCATCCGTCCCGACCTGGCGGCGCCCGTTCCCGCCGCCTTCCTTCCCGAGCCGCGGTGGCCGGTGGGCGAGCGGGCCCTTCACCTGTGGGCCCCGGACGGTTCTTTCGCCCTGCCGGCGGTTCAGGCCCGCTACGCCGACTGGCAGAAGGCGGTGGCGGGGGGAAACGCCGCCCCGGCCCGGCAGGCCGCCACCGCCTTGCTGGCGGCTCTGGGGTCAGCCGAGGCCGTCGATTTCGTACGGGCCGGCGGCCCACCGGTGACGATCACGGGTGCCATGGCGCGCCAGTTCGTGCAGGCCTCCCTCGATGCCCTGCACGGCCTGGAGCTGTCCCGGACCCAGCTCGGAGCCCTGTTGAAGGACCTGGGCCGGACCCCGCCAAACTTCACCGACGGATTCCGGGCGGCCAACCTCGGGGTCCTGCTGGTCGCGAAAGGGGCGCCGGCTGAAGCCGACCGGGCCTGGGGATTCGCTCTCGAGCGCCTTCCCG
>CAZKPI010000265.1:0-5432 GCA_964554555.1 uncultured bacterium | reverse complement strand
CTGGTCAAAGGGTGGCGAACGCCGCCCGGGAGGAAACCATGATCTGGTTCTTCGCATTCTCGACCCTGGGGGTGGCGATCTTCCTGTTCCTGTGCACCATGCGGCAACTGCGGGAACTGGGCTGGAAAGGGTGGCTCTCCACCCTCGGCTCACTGGCCGTCATGTTCCTGCTGACCCGGGACGAGCTGAAAGCGGCCGGCTGAACCGGTCCCCGGTCACCCGCCCGCCTCCCCCGCCCTCGGGCGCGGCCAATCCCGTCACCGGGCCGGGCAGGGCCGCTGTCTCAGCGGACGGGCGGAGCCATCCACAGGATGTGCCCAAGGCCGTCGTTGAGACCGATGGTGGGGCTGTCGCTCGCCACCACCAACCCCAGCAGGCTTTTCCCCAGCGAGTCGAGCAGGGAGACGCCCGGCCCCGCCTCGGTAACGATCATCGCCAGCCGCTTGCGGGCATAGGCATCACGCAGGGTCACCAGCGGCCCCACCATCGTCTGCAGTAGTTCGAGCCTGACCCGCTGACGGGGGTCCTTCATCTGGACGAAGGCGCCTTCCGGATCCTGGAAACCCAGGTCCAGACGAGGATTGCCCGCCGGGTCGAGGACCTCCATGCGGCCGCCGCGGGAGGATCCCGACAGGATGAGGGAGGCCGATCCCTGGGCCCCGAACAGGCTCAGACGGCTCCCTTCCCCGGTCATCTCCCAGATACCGCGAGTCGTCCCGCCGCCGTCGCGAAGCACCAGCCGGCGGGCGGCCACCTCGTCGCGGCCGCCCGGGCCGCTCCCCATCAGGAAGAGGGCCGAGCACCCCAACAGCAGGGCGAAGCAGGCGTTCCGCCAGCGACGGTTGGCGGCTTCCAGGGCATCGAGGCGGGCGAGCAATTGGTCCATGGGGGGTCCTCCAGGTGGGGAATGCCCGATCTTACCCGGCCATCCCTCCCGGCGCAAGCGCGGCCGCCGCGGCTACCTTCCTCATCAGGCCAGAGTCGCGAAAAAAGGGCGAATGCCCGAAAACGCCCCCGGAATCGAGGACCCCGGGGGCGTGACAGCCGGAAAGGGAAGACGGCGGTCTGGCTCAGCGTTTCCGGTATTGGGACTGGAGGCGGGTCAGGCGGTCCTTGGCGGTCGCCATGCGCTTCCGCGCCTGGATGACCTCGGCCGAATCGGGGGAAGACCTGGCGCAGAGGGCGTTGTAGTCGGCGAACGCCTGGTAGTATTCCTCCTGGGCGGAGACCAGGTCGGTGCCGCCGGTCAGGACCTGGCCGTCGGTGGTCTGGGCCTGGGGGGAGGTGCTGGGGGAACCCTGGCCGTCATCGACCTGGGCGGGCACGCTGACCGACCCGCCCTCGCCGGAGGGGGAGGCGGCCCCGACGGAAACACCAGGTTGGGCCGCGGTTGTCGTGGAGCGCGAGCCGAACAGGCCGCCGAACACCCGGGAGAACCAGTCGCCGATCGAGCTCCACCAGGACTTTTTGGTTGAATTGGTGGAAGTGGTGGAGGAACTGCCTCCCCCCAGTTTGCCGGCACTGCTGAGGTAGTTGTAGAAGGAACGGCTCACCGAATTGGAACCGTTGTTCAGGTAGTCGAGCATCTCGGAAAGGGACATCCGGCCCGAACTGTTCTTGTTGAGGATCTGGGCCAGGGCGACCTGGTCCTGGGGGTAGACCGACAGATACGCCCGGCAGAAGTGCCGAAGGGAATAATGGGGGCCGGTGCGGGCAATGACGTCGTAGATCTTGTCTTTGCCGGAGGTCACCGTGGTCATGACGTCGTAGATCGCCTTGCCGGTGAACAGCTCGTTGCGGGTCATCTCCTCAAAGGTGTTGGCCGACAGGAACGCCATCGAGGAATCGGTGTTCAAAGCGATGTTGAACACCCGGCCGTCGTTCTTGTAGGCGGCGAAGGCGTTGGCCCAGCCTTCGATCCAGGCGGTGTTGGCGTTGGGAAGGATCTCGTCGACGTAATGGACGTTGTCGGAACCGTAATCGAGGCCAGTGAACGAATAGGTCGAGGGGTAGGAGTTCAGCATGGCCACGTGGCCGAGCTCGTGCAGGAAGACGAACTTCTTGCTGGAGCTTGAAGAATACTGCGTGACGTGCCGGTAGAGGTTCAGGGAGTATCCGCCACCACTCGACTTGGATGAGGAGGACATCAGGTTCCGGTCGCTGATCTTGAAGTTCAGCGGGGCGTTCAGACTGCCGGCGATCTCCTTGGCATACCCGAGGATGGTGCGGGTGCCCACCATCTGGCTCAGGTAGGCGCGCCAGGGGCTGGTGGAGGGCAGATCGTCGAGGGACGAGATGCGCTCGGTCTGGTAGCCAATCTCGTTGCCGTAGATGTCCGTCACCACCCGCTCGTACAGGAAGTTGAATTCCCCCGCGTAGGCAGGGGCAACGGCGAGGAGCAGAGAGAGAAACGCGAAAACAGCCACGCGGGACCAACCCCGGCAAGTCGGCAAGTGCATATTCAACCCCGTCGTATGGAATATTTCTTCAATTATATGAATGAACCGGGGGTACGTCCATCCGAAGGGGAGAATTTCCCGGTTCCCGGCCTGGGACTTTCCCCCGGGCCCACCCCGGCCCTTGGCTTCCCTGGCCATCTGCCGTAGAATGGGCCGCGAACCGATGAACCCTGACGGCCCCGTCACCACGCCTCCTGTCCCCGGCCACCTGCGCGGCATAGCCCAGGTGGCCCTGGCCGCCATTCTGTGGGGGGCCGCCTACCCGCTCACCAAAGGCGTGCTCGGCACCCTCCCCCCCATCAGCCTCGGGTTCTTCCGGTTCGCCCTGGCCAGCCTCGTTCTCATGGGCTTGACCCGCTCCGCCCCCCTCGAAGGCATCGCCCCCGACGACCGGCGCGCCATGGGTTGGCTGGCTTTCTGGGGAACCTTTGTCCTGGTGCTGGGCATGAACTTCGGCCTGCGGTGGGCGCCCGGCATCGCCTCGTCAATCATCTCGGGCACCCCGCCCCTCTTCACGGTTATCCTGGCCGCCGTATGGCTGAGGGAACCGTGGCAGGGAAGGCAGTTCGCGGCCGTGGCCATCGCCCTCGCCGGCCTGTTCCTGCTGGCGGGTGACACCCCGGACGCCGCCCCCCGCGGCCCTCACTATTGGCTGGGCATCGTGCTGGTGACCATCCCCCAGGTGGCCTGGGCCGTCTACGGTATCCTGGGCCAGGCGATCATCTCCCGGTATCCCTGGCCGGTGCTCTGCCGCGACACCTTCGCCCTGGGAGCCGCCATGCTGGCCCCCTTCGCCCTGGCCGAAGCCTGGCAGGCCGGGCTGGGCACCTGGGGCGGCCGCGAATGGCTGGTGCTGGGCTACCTGGGCATCTGCAACTCGGTCTTCACCTACGGTCTCTGGAACAGCGCCCTGGCGATGATCCCCGTCTCGACGGCCAGCTTCGTCCTCTACCTTCAGCCGATTTCCGGGGCGGTGCTCTCGTCCATCCTGTTCGGGGAACGCCTCGGACCCGCCGGGTGGGCGGGAACGGGCCTGATCTTTCTTGCCCTGACGCTGGTCCTGCGCGAGCGCCCCCCGGCTTCGAACCACCCCGACTGACCAGGCGGCGGGGGCGCGAGGCTTCCCGACCGCGGCCGTTCTCCCGCACCCGCCTCCCCGCCTGTCAGCGGGCTTTCCCGCCCGATCGCGGCAGGATCTGGCACCGCGGACAGAAAAAGGTGCTCCGGCCCGCCTGGACCATCCGTCGGATCGTCCCTTCCCCGCACCGGCGGCACCGTTGCCCATCACGGCCGTAGACCTGGAAGGGAAAGGGGAAGAAGGTGGTCTCTTCGCGAACGCCCTCCGAGGGCGGCGCGGCACCGCCGGGTGCCGCGCCGGCGCCCTTGGGAAGACGCCCTTCGGGGCCGGGCTCCGCGGCACCAGGAGGCGGAGCGGGCACCAGCGGCGGGACCGTACTGCCGACCTCCACCGCCCGGCGCAGAACCGCGCGGATGGCCCGGTGCAAACCCGCCACCTGGCGGGCGGTCAGGCGGCTGGCCGGGGTGGCGGGGTGGAGGCGGGCCGCAAACAGGGCTTCGGCCGCGTAGATGTTCCCGAGACCGGCCACCACCGACTGGTCGAGCAGTACCGTCTTAACCGGGCCGGTCCGGGGGGCCAGCCGGCCCCGCAGGACCTGGGCGGTGAAGCCCGGGTCGAGCGGCTCGGGGCCGAGCCGGGCCAGTTCGGGGGCCACAGGGGAGGCAACGGTGGGGCGGTGCAAAAAGACCTGTCCGAACCGGCGCGGGTCGTTGAACCGGAGATGGAACCCCCCGGCGAGAGCGCAGACCAGGTGGTCGTGCCGGTCGAGGGGTTCCCGGGCCGGGCAGACCCGCAGGTGGCCGGTCATGCCCAGGTGGAAGACAAGCTGGAACCGGCCGACCCGACGGCAGGAGCGCCCCCTGGCCGCCCCGGGTGGCGGCCCGGAGACACCGTTTGTCTCCGGGCCCGCGGGGCCTGCGTCGTACTCGAGCAGGAGGTATTTCGCCCGGCGCGAGACCTTGCGGATGGGGCGCCCCACGACGAGGGCGGCGGCCCCGACCGGAAACGGCCGGCGCAGTCCCCCCCGCCGGGGTTCGAAGGAAAGCAGGCATCGGCCCTCCAGCCACGGGCGCAAGGCCCGAACGAGGGCTTCCACCTCTGGAAGTTCCGGCACGCCGGACGCCGGTTCAGTCGAGAATCTGCAGGTATTCCTTCACATCGGGGATCGGGCGGGGCTGGGGCGAGACCGCCGGTTTGCCCAGGGCCACGAGGGTCTGGACCTTGAATTCCCCGCCCTTCAGCAGGCCGTCGATCTGCTCGGACGCCACCAGCGCCCCCGACACCCAGACCGCGCCGTATCCCAGTTCGGTGGCGGCCAGAAGCATGTTCTGCACCAGCGCCCCGGTCGCCTGGACGTCAGGATTCTTGCGCAGAACATTGACCTGGTCGTGGGTCAGCACCGACCCCTCGAGCAGTTCGTCGATCACCGCCCGGTAGGACCGGGTCAGGATGGCCAGGACGAGGGGGGCTTGCGCAAAGACGGTCGAAAAGGCCTTGACCTTGTCGAGCTTCGCCTTCTTCTCCCCGCTCACCTTGGGAAACAGGCTGTCGAGCTTTTTCTCGACCGCCCCCCGCATCTCCCGAAGCACGCCCTGGTTGCGGATGGCCACGATTTTCCAGGGGTGGGAGTCGTTGGGGCTGGGGGCCGTCAACCCGGCCTGGACGATCTTTTCCAGAACATCCTGGGGAACCGCGGCGTCGGTGAACTGGCGGACGGTCCGCCGGTGGCGAAGAAGCTCAAAGAATTCCATGGGATCCTCCTTTTCGGTGGGTGTGGAGACATTCTATCACCCCGCGGGAGCGCCCGATACCCCTCAAGCCTCCCGCGAACCGTCGAAGGCGGACGGGCACAACGCGGGAACCCATTTTCCCGCCGCCTGTCATTTCTGCCGGTC
>CAZKPI010000264.1:0-6674 GCA_964554555.1 uncultured bacterium | reverse complement strand
CTCGCTCGAGATGGCCTCGTGCGACAGCCGGAAGATCTTCATCGCCTTCTCCTGCACCTGGCGCGCCTGTTCGTAGTTGCCGTTGCGGAAATGGACCCAGGCCAGCGAGTCCAGGTAGGTGGCCCGGTTGGGCTTGTCGAGCTCGAGGGCTTTGTCGATCAGCTTCTTCGCCAGGGGCAGTTCGCGGTTCTGGTCGGCCAGCAGGTAGCCGAGCGTGTTGGCGATCGACCCGTTCTCGGGCATCAGTTCCACCATTTTCTTGAAGACCTTGATGGCGTCGTCGAACCGCTTTTTCTCGAGAAAGGCCGAGCCCATCACCGACAGCACCCGCAGGTTGCCCGGGTCTTTCGCCAGCAGGGCTTCCCATTCCTGGCGGGCCTTGTCGAGATCACCCATCTCGAAGAAGACCACGCCCAGATTCAGCCGGGGGCTGATGTCGGTCTCGTCGAGCGAGATGGCACTGCGGTAGATCCGTTCCGCCTCGACCAGTTCCTTGGTGCCCAGGTAGACGTTGCCCAGGTTGATGCGGGCCTTGACGTTGTTGGCGTCGAGCGCCAGCACACGGTTGAACAGCTCCACCGCCCGGTCCTTCTCGCCGAGCACCGAGTAGACCAGGCCCAGGTTGTTCATCGCGTTGATGTGCTCGGGTTCCATCTTCAGGACCGTCTCATACTCGCGGATGGCCTCGAAATACCGCGAGGTCTCGTGATAGGCCACGCCCAGGTTGTAATGCGCCTCGGCCGGCAGGTTGGGGTCCTGCGCGAACGCTTCCTCGTAGGCCTTGATGGCCTCCTCGACCTGGTTGGTGAAGTAGCTGGCCATGCCCAGCAGATACCAGGTGTACGGCTGGCCGCGGTCGATCGCCAGTGTCCGGCGCAGATACGAGGCCGCTTCGGGGAACCGCTCCAACTGCAGATACAGCTTGCCCAGGTTGCGCAGGGCCTCCGAATACATCGGGTCGATGGCGATCGCCCGCATCAGCATCTCCTCGGCCTTCTGGTTGAGGCCCTCCTGCAGGTAGAGCAGGCCGAGGAAGTTGTGGGCCTCCTCGGAATAGGGATCGATGCTCTTGGCCTTCAGAAACGCCTCTTCTGCCTTCTTGTTCTGCTCGAGGATCAGGCAGTTCAGCCCCTCCTGGATCAGGCTCTTGGCCTCTTCCTTGGGCGTGGCGGGCCTGCTCTTGTCCTGGGGGGCCGCCCCGGACGGGCCGCCCGCGGCGAGCAGGAGGAGCAGAAGGACCGGGCCCGCCAGGCGGGTCAGGGTCCGGCAGTGAGGCATTGACGTCATAAGGGTCTCCTGGAGGCCGGATTTCAGAGGTCTTCCATGCGGGCGTCCGCCTCGCGGATGGATTGGTTGATGGCTTCCTCGAGGTCCCGGAGGGAGACATCGACGTTCTGGAGTTCCTTCTCGGCGGCCTGGGCCGAGGCGAGGTAGAGGGCGAAGTTGCCGTCCCGGCGGGCCCGCAGGGCGCGTTTGCCGTAGGTGGCAAGGGAATCGGTGCTGTCCTGCCACTGCTTGAGCAGAAGGTCCCGGTTGGCCATCGCGGCCTGGCCCAGGATGCCCTTGAACAGCTGGATGTCGAGATGCATCTTGCGCGCCAGGCTCATCAGCAGGCGCCCGTGCTTCTCGTCGGGGCAGAACCGGTAGCGCGCCTGGTGCCGCGGCCGCAGGAACGGATCGGCCTCGCGCATCATCTCATGGGTGTGGCGATACAAAACCTTGACCCGGTCGAGGTTGGTATCGAGCATCTGGTGGATCATCAGCTCTTCCTTGATGTCGGGCGCCCCCAGCAGTTCGGGGGCGACCGTCAGCGAGACCGCTCCCATCATCAGGAAGGTCATCAGCACCCATTTCTTCGAGGCGAGCATGGCAGACTCCTTTTCGCTCCGCAGAGATATTCTACCCCCGTTGCCGCGCAAGAGCAACGGAGCGGGCCGCCACGGTCGCGACCCGTCCAGGTCCTGATCGGGCGAAATCGCCCGTTTGTTTAGGGTTCCTCCCCTCGCCAATCCCGATGTTCCATCCTCGCTGTGCTATCATTCTCCCGGTCCGGGGTTCTTCCGTCCGGCCGAATTCTCCATCCAGGAGGCACTCTCATGTCCCGCACCGTCATCGCCACCCAGAAAGCGCCCGCCGCCATCGGGCCCTACTCGCAGGCCATCAAGGCCAACGGCCTCGTCTTCACCTCCGGTCAGATCCCCATCTCCCCCGCCTCCGGCAACATCGAGGCGAAGGACATCGAGGGCCAGGCGAAGCAGGTCATGGAAAATCTCGCCGAAGTGCTGAAGGCCGCCGGCACCGATTTCTCGAAGGTGGTCAAGACCACCATCTTTTTGGCCGACATGAACGACTTCGCGAAGGTCAACGAGATCTACGCGAAAGCCTTCCCCAAGGAGCCGCCCGCCCGCTCCACCATCCAGGTCGCCCGCCTCCCGAAAGACGCGAAGATCGAAATCGAAATGACCGCCCTGGCCTGACCTTCAGGGTTCCGGCCGACACGACGTGGGAAGTGCCCCTTTGCCGCCATGGTTGGCGGCAAAGGGGCACTTTGGGGTTGGGCCCGCCGGTCGTTTTGGCCGCACCGAGGCAAAACCCCGGGTTGCCGAAGCAACCCGGGGTTTTGCGGGGAAGAATGGAGGGCTACTTTTCGAATCCCGACGAGGGCAGGGGGGTGGTCAGGCCAGGAATGACCTGGATCCATCCCGCGTAGGCGGCTTCGCTTGCCGTGGTGGTGTTCGGATTGTCGACCAGAACCCAGTCTTCGACCTCCCCGGACGTGTTCCGAACGGGTGAGGCGATCATGTTGACGTCGGTGAAGGCATACCATCCCTCGGGCAGGTTTTCGATGTGGATATACCCGTCGTTGTTGGTGGTGAAACCGGCGTAGATGACCCCAGGAGCCTGGACCCCACTGCGGACGGTCCGGTGCCACAACCAGAGAGTGGTCGTGGCGGTAAGCTTGCTGTAGGGCGGGTTGAAGGACCGCAGGCGGCCTTCGATGCCTCCGGTGGTGGTGAAGGAAGGTTGCAGGGTGACCTTGCCGATATTGAAGCCGGTCAGGTCGGTGCCGTCGCCCTTGGCTTTCGCCACGGTGGTGGCCGCGGTGATATCGGTGTTTTGGAAGGTTACCTTCGATTTGGAGGCGACCACGAGCGTCAGGGAAACCTTTTGGTAATTGGACTTGCTGAATTGCAAGGTCCAGGTTCCGGAAGGGATCTTCTCGAGAAGGAAATACCCATTTCCCCAGGTGGAGGTGGTGAAAACCGGTGAGTCTGAACCGGCGTTCAGGAACCCGACCGAGGCGAACATCAGGGGGGCGTTATGGACCGAGTCAAGAACCTGACCGTAGATATCGACCGTCTCTGCCGTTGAACCGGGCAACCGGCTCAGGGTGACCGTTGCGTTGGTGGGGGCGTTAGCCTTCACTTCGAGGACGAGGTAGTTCGTCCGGAAAATGTTGTTGGCGTCCAAAATCTGGATGGAATAATACCCTGCCCCAAGGCCGGTAAAGGTGAAGGTGTTGTTGTTCAGGGCATCGGTGGTGCCCACCTTCGCGTTGCCGAGAAACAGATTGACGCTGATCTTGGCGCCTGGCTCGTTGATGGGGCGGTTCTGTTCGTCAGTAAGCTGGCCGACGATGCTGCCGGTCCCTTCCGCGCTTGTTGTCGTGGTGGTGGTACTCGTCGTGGTGGTGCCAGAGGTGGCGGCGACCTCCGAACTGCTGGGGTTCTTGTCGGAACAGCCGGACATCAATGCCACCAGCAGACAGAAGGTCAGACCGTAGGCCAGCCACCGGGTGAGTTGGGACCCTGTTCTCGCGTTCATTACCTTGATCGTCTCCTTTCCGGGAGGGAAATTCCGTGAAGTGGGGGGCGTCGGGCGGGGGGGCGTTCCGTTTCTGCTCATTCAATCCTCTCCAGGGTGAGTTGCATGCCCGGGACGACGCCCGCCGTTGCCAGCGTGCCCGCCGGGAGTTCCAGGGCTTTGGCCGCGTCCCGGTGCCAGCCGGACAGGCCGGTCCAGGGGCGCAGGGCATGATAACAGGCCACCACCCGCAGGTCGGCGGCCAGAAAGACCACGTCGATGGGATACCGCATGAACAGCATGTGGACCGAAGTGCATGGCTCCAGCAGTAGACCCTCCCCGGGCGCCAGCGGCGGCGACAGCATCAGCCCCCGCAACCTTCCCCAGAAGGTATCGGCAATTCTGACCCGATTGGCCACGACCTTGTGGCCGCCGGCCGTTCCGATCTTGACCCACATCGCTTCGCATGGTTCTCCGATCCGCCGCGGGACCTATTGCCCTTCCATTTCCTCGCCGGCCGACATGATCTGGAACACGGCCGGGGCGCCGATGACCACGCCGACATTGGGGAAGATGAACAGGACCAGCGGGATCATCATCTTGACGGGAGCCTTGGCGGCCTCTTCCTCAGCCCGCTGGCGGCGCTTGTCGCGAAGCTGTTCCGACTGGATGCGGAGCACCTGGCCGATCGACACGCCCAGCTGGTCAGCCTGGACGATGGCCGACACGAACGCCGACATGTCGGGGTGCTCGAGGCGCTCGGCCATGTCCTTGAACGCATCACGCCGGGACTGGCCCATCCGGATGTGACGCAGGGTCAGGCTGAACTCGTCGGGGATGGGGCCGCGCATCTTCTCGACCACCTTGTCGCAGGCCGCGTCGAACCCGAGGCCGGCCTCAACCGCGACGGTCAGCAGGTCGAGGACATCCGGCAACTGCCGGGTGACGCCGTGGAGCCGTTCGGCGATCTTCCTCTGCAGGTACATACGGGGGCCCAGGATCCCGAGGATCAATCCGAACAGGCCGCCCAACACCAACTGCCCGCCCTGCCACTTCATCACCACCCCGAAGGCCACGCAGACCGAGGGGGCGATCACCAGAAACAGGTTCTGGATGACGACGAACTCACCCACCGTCAGGCCGCCGGGGTAGCCGGCCTGCGCCAGCATCTTCCGCAGGGAACTGCGCTGGGCCTTCTTGATCTCCTTGGGATCCCGCTTGCCGGCCATCCGGGCCAGCATGGGCCGGATCACCCGGTCGATGAAGGGCTTGTTCAGCTCCTCCTCGGCCACCGCGGCGGGGCCGGCGGCGGGGGATTCCCCGTCCAGCTGGGCCAGACGGCTCTGGATGTCGCTCTGCTGGCCCGAGGGGAACAACAGCAGGATGACCAGGAAGATGATGACCGCCCCGATGCCCATGAACAGAAATTCCATCCTGATCCTCCTCAGACTTCGATGTCGACGATCTTCATGATGATGTAGAGGCCGATCATCTCCCAGATGAGGCCGGCGACCACCACGAACCAGCCGCGGAACGGGCCCCGCTTGAAGGTGAACAGCCGGCTGATGAATTCCGGATTGAGCAGGAAGATCATGAAACCCAGGCCGAAGGGGAGAACGCCGACCAGCAGGCCCGAGATCTTGGCCTGGGCGGTCTTCGTCTGGATGTCGCCCTTGATCTTCATGCGCTGGCGGATGGTGGCCCCGATCTTGTCGAGGATTTCCGCCAGATTGCCGCCAACCTGCCGCTGGATCAGCCCGGCCGTGGTGACCCGGTGCCTGTCTTCGCTCTCGACCCGGTTGTTGAGGGCCCGCAGGCAGTCTTCGAGGTTCAGGCCGAGGCTGTTTTCCTTCAGCACCCGCCGCAGTTCCGTCGACATGGGGGGCGGGGCCTCCCGCGCCACCATCTCCATCGCCTGCAGGAGCGAGTAGCCGGCCTTCAGGCCGTTGGCCAGCATGATCAGGGTGTCGAGGATCTGGTCGTTGAACGCCTGCACCCTCTGCATCTTTTTGATGGTGATGAACAGGTTGGGCCCGATGAAGCCGAGAAGGCCGACCAAGAGTCCCATGACCACGTTCCCGGCGGCCGCCAGCACCATGAAGGGCAGGATGCCGGCCAGGAACTTGATGGCCATGAACTCGTTCGCCTTCAGGGGAATATCGGCCTTCGCCAGGTTCTCGGCGATCCGGGCCGCCTGCCCCTTGGGGGTGATCAGCGCGCCGACGTTGAACAGGACTTTTTTGACCCCGCTCGTCTCCCCGCGGCCCTCGCGGAGCCAGTCGTCGTCGCCCGCGCCGGCCTCCTTGGCTTCGTCCCGTTCCTCTTCCTCATCCTCGGGCGGAACATAGGCCCGGGCGGCCATCTCGCTCTCGACGAGATATTGCTCCATCCTGGCCCGGACGTCTTCCCCCGGGGGTTTCCCGAAGATCGAGAAGAGGAGGAGGACGAAGGTCAGCGTGCCGACGCCTACGACCCCGACAAAAATCAGTTCTAGCACTGGTCTACCATCCTTTGCCCGTGTCGGTGAAGATGTTGGGGGGGAGGTGGATGCCGTGTTCCTCGAACTTGCTGGCGAACTTCGGCCGGATCCCCGTGGCTTTCAGGCGGCCGAGGATCTTGCCTTTGGCATCGACGCCCGTCTGTTCAAACCGGAAGATGTCCTGCATGACGATCTTGTCGCCTTCCATGCCCTGGACTTCGGTCAGATAGGTGATCTTGCGCGAACCGTCCTTCAGACGGGACTGCTGGACGATCAGGTGGACGGCGGACGAGATCTGTTCGCGGATGGCGCGCACCGGCAGATCCATGCCGGCCATCAGCACCATCGTCTCGAGACGGGCCAGCATGTCGCGGGGCGTGTTGGCGTGGCC
>CAZKPI010000263.1:0-6687 GCA_964554555.1 uncultured bacterium | reverse complement strand
AGCGGCGGGGCGGCGGGGATCGATGCCGCGGCGCACCGCGGCGCGCTGGCCGCCGGAGGGCGTACCGTGGCCGTCCTGGGCTGTGGGGTGGACGTGGTTTTTCCGCGGGCCCATGCCGCTCTGTTCGCGGCGATCGCGGCCCAGGGGGCTCTGCTGAGCGAACTCCTGCCCGGGACCGCCCCGCGCCCCGGGTTCTTTCCGACCCGCAACCGGATCGTGGCCGGGCTGGCCGACGAGACGATCGTGGTGCAGGCCCCCGCCCGGAGCGGAGCCCTGCTGACCGCGGAGCACGCCCGCCGGGCCGGCCGGCCCGTGCGGGTGGTGGTGCCGCCCGTGGAAGGCTCGCTGTGGGCGGGGAACCGGTCCCTGCTCGAGGGCGGTGCGGAACCCTTGGAACCGGCCGGCCTCTGAACCCCGCAACAACGCCGGTCACCGGCTGGCCCGGGTGTGTTCCCCTGGCGGTGCGGGCGGGACGGGGGTCGCGGCCGGCCATTCCTGGCCATCGCGGGGCCCTTCCCGCCTCGCCCCGGTCGGCTCCCTGCCGTTCCCGACAGGAGCCGCGGGAGGAACGGCCGGGCCGGGGCGGCGTGCGGCTGGGCCGGGAGGGGGAGTCAGTCCTTCCCGGCGGCCGGCTGGGGGCGGCAGAAGGCGCGCAGGCGGGCGAGGCGCTGGAAGACCGAGACGAGGAGGGGGGAGCCGGTCGGTTCGAGGGTTTTTTCCAGGGCGTCGAGTTCCTCGGCGGCGCTGGCGACGTCCTCGAGGGGCAGGTTGTCGCGGGTGAACTCGAAGTCGTCGAAATTCCCGAGATACTCGTCGATGCGCTTCACCGCCTCCTCCGCGTGGGGCCCTTTTGGGAACCGGTCGAGGTAGCGGCCGTCGGTGAGGCGGATGACGGCCAGCACCGCCGGGAGGTAGCCCTCGGTTTCGCCGGGCAGGGGCTGGCGGGCGGCCGCCCAGGCGATGGTCTCGGCGACGGGCAGGGGGGCGGCCCGGTCGGCCAGGCTCCAGAACTCGTCGGCCCGCACGAAATGGCGGCCGGCGGGTTCGCTGTAGACGTAGAGATGGGACAGGGATTTGAGGAGCGGGTCGGTGTTGACGATCTTGTTCTGGCGGTCGAAGGGAATGGTCTGGAGCATGGCGTGCAGGGCCTGCAGGCGGGTCAGCGCCAGTTCGAAGGCGAAGGCCCGGTCGTCGCCGGCGGCGGGACTGCCCCCTGCCGCCTCCGTGGGGGCGGGGAACTGCTTTTGCAGACGCTCCACCAGCTGGAAGAGTTCCCGGTGGTCCTCCAGGGAGGCGTCCTGCTTGGCCAGCCGTTCAGCGAACAACTGCCGCCAGAACTCCTTGGCCTGGCCGGCGGGGAAGGGCCGGGTGAGGGCGCCGAAGACCCAGCCGGTGCGGCCGTCGGGGGCCTTCACCTGATACCAGAAGTCGGTCTTGGCCCCGACCGCGGCTGGCGCCGCACTGCGGTCACGGACTTCCAGGACGGTGCCGAGGGGCAGGAGGCAGACCTCGGCGCCGGAGGTCTGGGGGGCGGCCCGGAGGCGGACCCCCGCCCCGACGGTGACCCGGCAGGCGGGCGGGGGGGTCTCGCCGGAGGCGGCAGGAACAGCGATGAACAGCAGGAACGCGGCGGTCAGGGACAGCAGGCGTTTCATAACAAAAATCCTCCAGAAGTACCAAATAATACTATTGTACAATAAGGGGCCGGTGCGGGGCCTGCCGCAGGGGGGCGGCCGGCCGCCCGGCTGGCGGAACGGGGGAGTCTCTCCCGCCGGAAGCCGCCGGCCCTGGCTGACGGGGCAGGCTAGGTCGGCTCTCCGGCCTCCTCCGGGGGAGGACCGGTTCTCCGGTCGGGCCCGTTCCCCCGCCTGACGGTGCCGGGATCTGCGGCCCCAGGCAGAAGGGGCGGTGGACAGGGCGCCCGGTCAGTGGGGCCATTGGGGGGCGTGGCGTTCGAACAGGCCAAGGCCGCGCGAGTTGTCGCCGGTGCCCAGCACCCGCACCCGGCCGTC
Organism: uncultured bacterium; assembly: GCA_964554555.1. Classification (GTDB taxonomy): domain Bacteria; phylum Muiribacteriota; class Ozemobacteria; order Ozemobacterales; family Ozemobacteraceae; genus Ozemobacter. Next base: position 4,675 of record CAZKPI010000263.1, on the reverse strand, counting down.
CGCGGCGTCGAGCACCTCGGCGGGGACGAAGCCGGCGAGCCGGAGACCGCGGGCATCGAAGAACTCGACCCAGGCCTGGGGATGGAAGGCGAGTCCGTCAGGGGAGCTCAGCAGGAGCACGTTGTCGGCGCCGAACCGGGCGAACATGACCCAGCGGCCGGCGCGCTCGAACACCAGGGGATCGGAGGCCCCGTCGACGGTCGGTGCGGGATCAAGCCGCCAGGTGAGACCGTCGGCGGAGCTGGCTCCGTGGACGCAGGGCCGACCGCCGGACCGGGCGCGGACGGCGGTGAACCACATCCGCCAGGTGCCGTCGGGCATGGGGCGGACGCAGGGGTGGGCGGCGAGGTCGAGGCCGGTGCGGTCGCCGAGGTCGAGGCGGACCCCCTCGCCGAAGAAGTGGCGGCCGTTCCGGGACCAGGCGCTGAACACGCGCAGGATCGGGGCTTCCCCGACCCGCGTCTGCCAGCGGGCGTCGCCGTGATAGTACATCCGGAACCCGGCGGCGAGAGGGACGACCCAGGGGTGGCCAACGACGGCCTCAGGCGAGCCGCGGCCGCCGTTGCGGATGCGGAAGTCGGGCTCGTCGCGGAACTCGGCGGCGCCGTCGATCGACCGGGCGCTCGTGATGCCGCCCGCGCGTTCCTCGTTCCAGTAGATGCGCCATTCGCAGTCCCGCAAGCGGATGAGGCTGGGGGAGTCGTGGCGGGGCAGGGCGAGGGTGCGGCGCTCGTGCCAGGTTTCGATGTCGGTGACCCAGGGCAGGGCGGCCCGTTCGGCCAGCCGCGCCTGTTCCTGCCGCTGGGCGAGGAGGGCGGGGGCGGGTCCGCGGAGGATGCGCCATCCTGGCGCCCGCGGCCCGCTTCCGATCTCGGGTCGGCCGGGCCGGGGGGCGGCGAACCCGGTGAAGACCGGTCCGGACACCAGGAGAACGAGAGCCAGGCACAGCCGCCAAGGCCGGGGTGAACGCGCGGACGGGTGACGGTTCATGAGGGTTCCTTCCCGTAAGGATCTTCCCGCCCACTGTAGCAGGGAGCGGCTGGCCCCGCAAATGTCCCGGGAAGGGGCAGGCCGTTCTCCCTCTCCCCGGCGGCCGGCGGGCCGGTTCCCGGCGGAGGCCGGCGCCGCGTCCCCCCCCGCTCCGCCATGATGCCGGCCTGGGGATTTCTGCCAGAAGCCGGGCGGGAAGGAGGCCGCCCCGCCGATGAACCCGGAACGACACCGCAGAGAAGGGCGCCGCCGGACCGACCATCCCGGCGCCTTCCATCGGGCAGACAGCCGGCGCCCGGGCCAGGAGGGCTCGAACCATCGGGGCTCCTGGCCTCGGGTCAGCCGGCGAACGGAACGGCGGGGACGGCTTCCTCAGAACTGGCGTGCGATCTCGAGGGAGAAGGATCGCTGGGGCTGGCGGTACCGGGTCACGGTGGTGTTCGAGGTATGGAAATACCTGGCGTCGAGAAGGTTCCGGCCGGCGATCTGGACGTCGCACCCGGCGACGTTGGCGAGGCTCAGTGTTCCGTTCATCACGAAGGCATCGTCGATCTCGGGGTCGCGCCGGGCCCCGGCCGACGGCGGATTCCGGCGCCGGCCGAGATACTGCCCGCGGAGATCGAGTTTGAGGCGGTCGGTGAAGGCATACCGGCATCCGGCATTCGCCGTGTGGAGGGCGATCTCGGGAACGGCCCGGCCGGCGGCGTCGTCGGAATCGGTGTAGGTGACATTCAGATAGGACCTTCCCTTCCCCTGGTGGTATTCGATGGTGCCTTCACAGCCGGCGGTGCGGACATGCCCAAGGTTGACCCACCGCCAGCCGGCCGCTGAGTCTTCCCGGGTCAGGCAGTTGTCCAGCACGTTCCGGTAGAGGGAGATCCCGGCCCGCAGGTGTTCGGTGAACCGCCATTCCAGGGCCAGTTCGGAGGACCGCATGGTTTCGGGAGCGAGGGCGGGGTTCCCCAGCCCGTCGCGGAAATCCCAGGGTTTGGGGGCCCGGAAGGCCTCGGCATACAGGAGCTTGGCATTGCACCGGCCGCGGTTGTAGACCAGCCCCAGCCGCGGGGTGTTCACGGTGCCGTAGACGTCGCTGTCGTCGTAGCGGGAGCCGACGGTCAGACGCAGGGGGTCGGACAGGCGCCAGGTGAGTTGGGCGTAGAGGCTGGTCAGGTCGTTGGTGAGCATTTCCGGGCGGGCCGGCGCTTCGGGTTCCACGGACCAGGCCGGACTGCGGGCCTTGGCAAACCCGGCGGCCAGCGTCTCGGTTTCCCGCACATGCCCCATGACCAGGGTCAGGCGCGGCCCGAGGGTGCCGGCATACCGGTTTTCGAGCCCGGCCAGGTGGTTGGGGCGGAACCAGCGTTCCCGCCAGCCCGGGTCGGTCGCGGTGGGGCGGCTGATCACGGGGCGGGTGTCGTCCTCGACGGTGGTGTCGCGGTAGTAGGCGGTGGCGCTCCACGACCAGCGGTCCTCCCGCCGGAAGTCGTACCGGGCCCAGGTGTTCAGAAAGCGGATGTGCCAGGGGACGTCGAAGTCCTGCAGGGCGGTGCCGGTCCGGCGGTCCTTCGTTGCATAGGAGGCTTCCTTGTCGAGCAGGTTCAGGCCAACGGTGACGCGCCGGCACCGGATTTTGGCATCGAGGGCGGCGTCCCGTTCGGAGGTGTCGAGGGAACCGGACCAGTTGCCGTCCCCCCGGGAGCCGCGCAGGTCGGCCTTGTCACTCGACTTGAGCATGCCCGACAGGCTGACTCCGAGGTCCTGATCGGCGTCGTGCGACCGCCAGGTGAAGTCCTGCTTCCGGGTGGCGAATCCCCCGACGAGCGAACTGACGCGGAGCCCGGGGGTGTCCTGGGGATCGCGGGTGATGAGATTGATCACCCCGCCGACGGCGTTGGTGCCGTACATCGAGGAGGCGGGGCCGTAGACGACCTCGATGCGTTCGATGTTGGCCAGGTTGTACTGGCCACCCAGGTAGAACCCGCCGGAATTGAGTTCGTTCACCTGCACCCCGTCGATCATGAGGAGAACGTGGTTGTTCTGGTTGGGGACCCCCCGGAGGAAGGCATATCCGTTGTAGCCGACGATGTTGCGAAACTGGATGCCGGGAAGGTCGGCGAGGGCCTCCTCGAGGGTGAGACAGCCGCGGTCGCGGAGGTCCTGGGCGGTGATGACCCGGACGGTGGCCGGGACTTCAGGCAGGTTCTGGGCGCCTTTGGCGGGGGTTGAGACGACCACGTTGCCGAGGTCCTGCAGGCTGAGTTTCACGAGTTCCTGCAGAGACTGTTCCCGGGGGGCGGCGGGGCAGACGGGGCGACAGGCGATCAGCGTTCCGAGGAGGGCGAGACCGAGGGCAACGCCTCGCGTTCTGCCGCCCGCGCGGCGCGCGTTCATTTCTTCCCGAGGCGCTCCTGGAGGATCTTTTCGAGGCCGCCGCCGCGCAGGCCGTTGCCGGCGGCGAGCACCTTGCCGTCGCTGTCGAGCAGGTACATGGCGGGAATTGACTTGATGCCGTAGGCGCCGCCGATCTCGTTTTCCCAGCCCTTGCCGTCGAAGTATTGGGGCCAGGTCATCTTGTTCTCCTTGACGTAGGCCTCCAGGTCCGCCTTGTCCTGGTCGAAGGAGATGCCGACGATCTCGAACCCCTTGTCGTGGAAGGTCTGATAGGCGGAGACCAGATTGGGGACCTCGGCCTTGCACGGCGGGCACCAGGTGGCCCAGAAGTCGACCAGGAGGGTCTTGCCCTTGAATCGTTCGAGGGTGAGGGGCTGGCCGTCGAGGGTGGTCTGGCCGGCGGGAAAGGCGGGGAAGGGGAGGCCGACCGGGTTGCGGAAGAACGGGTTGAGCAGGCGCCTGGCGGTGGCCATCGCCTCCTCGGACCCCTGTTTGGCAATCTCCTCGACGCGGGCCATCAGGGCCGGGGTGGGCTCCGCGTCGTTCTGGATCAGGGCCTCGGCCCCGGACAGGACGAGGTCGTCGCCGACCTCACCGGCCCAGTTGGCGGCGAGGGCTTCCACCCAGGGGGCCTGCCCGGTTTCGGCGTAGAGGCCCAACTGCATGAAATCGAGGACCAGGCGGTGTTCAGGTTTCTGCAGGGTCTGGCGGAACTCCTCGCATTTCGCCTTGACCGGCGCCAGGCGCTTGCCGAGCTCGGCGCGGAAGGCGGCGGGGTCTTTCGGGTCGATCTTGCCGGCCTGGATGTCGGGGTCCATGCCCTGGCGGACCTCGTCGACCATTTTGCGCATGACGGAGTCGCGGAATTCGATGACGGGCTTGGGTTCCTGCATCTCCTGCTCGTCGAGGTCGGCCTTGGCCAGTTTCTCGGGCGCGGCCAGGGCGGGGAGGAAGGGGGTCAGGAGCAGGGAGACGGTCAGCAGGGTCAGGCAGACGGCGCGCATGGGCACCTCCAGGGTCCGGATGGGGAACGGTCTGCGGCCAGCATAGACGGCCGCGTCGCCGGAGTCAAGGCGGACGGGGTCTGCCGGGTTGGCAGGAAGGGGAAATTCCGGTATGATGGCCGCGGCGGGCAGGTGTCGCCCTCCGGTCCGGGCCCGCAGGCGGAGGGCGGACTCCCTTTCCCTTTCGAGGAGAAGTGATTGCCATGCCTGCCCGTATCGACTTGTCCACCGTTTCCGGCCTGAGCGAAGCCGAGGCCGCGGCCCGGCTGACCGCCGAGGGTGCCAACGAA
>CAZKPI010000262.1:4086-6746 GCA_964554555.1 uncultured bacterium | reverse complement strand
GGCCGGGGCTGTCACCGCTTCGGGAACGGGGCAATAGCCATGTTCGACCTGCTGCTGCATCCGCAGAACCTCGACCTGGTCTACTTCTGCACGCTGGGCGTCGGGTTTTCCCTGCTGGTCTCCTTCCTGCCCGCGCTCCACATCTACAATGTCCTGGGCATCTTCCTGGTGATGGTGCTCGGCTTCGAGAACGTCATGACCGGCATGCAGTTGGTCGCGCTGTCGACCGGCATGATCGTCGGGTATTCGATCCTGAACACGGTCCCCGCCACGTATTTCGGGCCGGGCGACGAGAGCCTGTCGTATTACATCCTGCCCAGCGCCCAGTGGGTGTCGCTGGGACGCGGCTACGAGTCGGTGATCCTGACCGGCATGGGCTGGGTGGGCGGACTGATCGCCCTGGCCCTGTGCGCACCCATCTTCCTCTGGATCCTTCCCGGGCTGAAGGCGATCACGGCGCCGCACATCTTCTGGATCCTGGGCGCGGTCATTGCCTACATGCTGCTCTCGGAGTGGCCCAAGGGCATCTCGCAGTCGCCGAGCACCTGGGCCAACTTCTGGGAGGGCTGGAAATTCCTGCTGATCGGCCTGGCCACCTTCTTCCTCACCGGCCTGCTCGGGTTCATCGTCATGGCCAAGACCATGGTGCCCCTGGAGTTCGCCTTCCAGAGCATCACCCCGGTCTTCGTCGGCCTGTTCGCCATCCCCTGGCTGATCACCAACATCATCAACATCGGGACGATCCCGCACCAGCACGAGTGCAAGGACGTCGACCTCGACTGGGAACTGTTCTTCCGCGGGGTGTTCGGCGGGTTCCTGGGCGGGTTCTTCGCCGCCTACGTGCCGATCGTGACCGCCGGGGTGGGCGGCCTGATGGCCGGCCACGCCACCGCCCAGCGCGACAGCCGGCTGTTCGTCATGTCCTACGGCACCTGCAAGACGGTCTACTATGTCGGCTCCTTCCTGCTGTTCTTCATTCCGGGCCTCAGCCTGACCCGGGGCGGCCTGGCCTGGATCGTCACGCCGATGATCACCACCCTGACCCTGAAGGACTATGCGGTCTTCGTCGGCCTGATGCTCTACGCCGCCGGCATCTCCTTCCTCCTGCTGGGGCCGTTCACGCGGGCCTGCATCCGGCTGGTCGAGACGGTCGACTATCACCACGTCTCGGTGGTGGCGCTGATCGGAACCGTCCTGCTGATCTACCGGTACACCGGCTGGGGAGGCATCGCCATCATGACGGTGGCGACGGGTCTCGGCCTTCTGCCGGTGATGTTCCAGGCCCGCCGCATGAACCTGATGGGGGTCCTCCTCCTGCCGGTGGCCGTCAACATGGCGGGCTACGGCAACCACGTCATCCGCTTCCTGGGACTGGTGTGATCATATGAAAGGCTTCACCCACTTCATCTCCGGCATCGCCGTCGCATCGTTCTTTCCCCAGGCCGTCCACATGGCCTCGCAGGAGCAGTCGTTCATCCTGTGCCTGGGCGGTATCTTCGGGATCCTGCCCGACACGCTCGACTTCAAGTTCGCCCGCTACTTCCACACTTCGGAGTTCGAGGTCAAGCCCGACCCGAAGAACCTCGACGCCCACCAGATCGCCTCGGTGGTAGCCCAGTCAATCGAAAAGGCCAACCAGGAAGGGCGGTCCACGGTGCAGTTGCACACCATGCAGTTGGGTTCCAATCTGTGGCGGAGCTACACCCTCGGTTTCGACTCGAAGACCCGCGAGGTCGTGGTCGAGATCGGCCCCCTGGTCGATACCGGCCAGACGCCATTCCTGGGCACCGAGCCGAAGGAGAAGGCCTCGGCGCGGGTCAAGGTGAACTGTCGTTTCTTCCAGGAATTCGACAAGAAATCCAACATCGCGATCATGTCGGGGCCCTGTTTCGAATTCATCAAACGCGGGGAGGACCAGGTCGAGATCGTCTTCCTGCCCTGGCACCGCACCTGGAGCCACAGCGCCACGCTGGGCCTGGCCACCGCCCTGGTGGTTGGCGTCATCTCCTATCTGACCGTCGCCGAGGGTCCCAACCCCGAGCTGTATTCCATCCCGCGCTGGATGCTGTATCCGCTGATCATCTTCTTCGGGTCGATGGTCCACATCATCGAGGATTCGACGGGGTTCATGGGGAACAACCTGTTCTACCCGTTCACCGCCGACCGCACCAAGGGGCTCGGGTTCATGAGCGCGGCCGAGGCCATCCCCAACTTCCTGTTCGTCTGGACCTCGGTGGTGGCCATCCTGTTCAACCTCGACCGGTTCCGGTGGGCCCCCGAGAGTTTCCCGCCCGGCATCCCCAGCGCCGAGTCGTTCCTGTTCTGGTTCTGGGTCCTGCCGGTGGCGATCATGCTGTATTTCTTCCTGCGCGGCAAGCACGAGAAGGAACAGCGCCGCCAGGGCGAGGACCCGGCCACCCGACCCGGCGCCGTCGATTTCGACGGTCCCGGCGAGGCCGAGAAGGAGAGCGATCCTTCGATCATTTGAGCCGCGCCGTGGGGGGGGCGGCCAGATGCCTGCGGCGGTCGGGGACCGGCCGCCAGGCCAGCTTGAGGGCCGATTTTGACGGCGGAAACCCCCAACCGCCCCGGGAGGCTCCACCATGAAGATTTTGTTCGTGACCGACCTGCACGCCAAACGGCACCGCTTCGAAGCAACC
>CAZKPI010000262.1:1463-4071 GCA_964554555.1 uncultured bacterium | reverse complement strand
CTCGAGGCCGCGCGACAGCACGGGGCGGAAGCCGTCGTGGTCGGCGGCGACCTTCTCGAGTGGTGCTTCGAGGACCTCGAGGCGACCGAAGCCTCCCAACGGGCCTTCCTGCGGGAGTTCCTGGACCCGCACCTGGGCGCCTACGACGAGGCCGGCATCCACTGGATCGGCGTCCTCTCCTCGCACGACCTGCCGGCCATCGAGGAGGCGTTCGATGCCGTGTGTGCCTCACACACCCATGCCCACCACATCTCCCGACGCCGGGTTTCCCTGAACGGGTTCGAGTTCATCGGGTTCGACCTGGTGGCCGATTACCCCTTTCCCCCAAAATCACGGTGCCGCCGGGATGACCAGACGTTCCGCCCGCCGCCGTTTCGGGGAATGGCGATGGAGGCCACTCCTGCGGGCTGGCGACCGGTGGAGGACTGGGCGGCCCGCCTCCTGGACCTGCCCACCCTTGAGGAGGAACTGGCAGGCCTTCCCGTGCCTGATGACAAAGGGCGGGCGGTCTACGTCATCCATCACCCGCCTGCCGGGCTGGGCCTGGGGGTCATCCATTCCGGGGCCGATATCGGTTCAGGGGCCGTGCGACGGTTCCTGGAACGCGTCCAGCCACGCCTCGCCCTGCACGGGCACATCCACGAATCGCCCGCCACTTCCGGGAAGTGGGCGGCCAGCCTGGGGCGCACTCTTTGCATCCAGCCCGGACAAAGCGACGGCCTCCACCACGTCCTGCTTGACCTCTCCACCCTCGCCGGCCGCCTGCTGGGAGCGAAAGGCCTGCCAGCGACCACGGCCCTGGTCACCCCCTGATGGGAAAGGCCCGCCCTGACCGGTTCGACACCGCCCCGCCCGCGACCCACCGGAGCGTGAGAGGTCGGCCAGGAATCCCTGCCGGTCCGCGTCAGGCCGCAGGCTTCGCCCCCCGCCTGCCAATGACAGGCCCCCCTTTGGGGCAGGGGCCGCCCTCCTGCGAATCCCGGCGTTTTTGGTCTTCCGGATCCGGTCGCCCCCAGGGCCCGTCGTGGTAGAATGCCCTCAGCCAACCCCTTCCGAGGAGGATCCATGTCCTGTCAGTCCCCCCATCCCTTGCTCCGGCCACATCTCCACCTGACCGAAGGATGACAGCCATGGCGATGCGCTTCGAAAAGATCCTGCTCCCCCCCACCACCACCATTCTCGACACCCTCCGGGCCATCGACACCGCCGCCCTGGAAATCGCCCTCGTCGTGGATCCCGACCGGAAACTGCTGGGCACCGTCACCGACGGCGACATCCGACGCGGCATCCTGCGCGGGCTCTCCCTCGATTCCCCGATCGACCAGGTGATGAAACGGCAGTTCATTTCCGCCAGCCCGACCGTCCCGGACGATGAACTGCTGTTCCTCATGTCCCGGCAAATGATCAAGCACATTCCCATCATCGATGCGCAGGGGCGGGTGATCAACCTGCGGCGTCTGCAGGACCTGGTCGCCCGCGCCCCCCGCTCGAACTGGGCGGTGGTCATGGCCGGCGGCCTGGGCCGGCGGCTGGGGGCCCTGACCCGCGACACCCCCAAGCCCCTCCTGCCGGTGGGGGGGCGGCCCATCCTCGAGACCATCGTCAGGCAACTGCGGCGGCACGGGATTGTGCGGGTCTTTTTGTCGGTGAACTACCACGCCGATCAGATCAAGGCCCATTTCCGGGCCCGGCCCGACCTCGACCTCCAGGTCGAGTTCCTCGAGGAAACGGAGTTTTTGGGAACCGCCGGCTCGGTCTCGCTGTTGCCAGAAAAGCCCACCGCCAGCCTGATCGTGATGAACGGCGACATCCTGTGCCCGGTCAACTTTTCGAACCTGCTGGACTACCACGAGACCTCGAAACGGGCGATGACGGTCTGCACGCGGGAGTTCAGCTTTCGGATCCCCTACGGGGTGATTGTGCGGCAGGGGGCCGAACTGCTGGAGATCGAGGAGAAGCCCGAACAGCGGTTCCTCATCAACGCCGGCATCTACGTGCTGGAGCCGCGGGTGCTGGCGCTGATCCCCGACCGCCAGCGTCTGGACATGCCCGACCTGATCCGGAAGGTGGCCGGGGAACACGGCGGAGTGGGATGTTATCCCCTGTCCGAGTTCTGGCTCGACATCGGCAGTCCCACCGACTACCAGGAAGCGGGCACCCGGTTCGAAACGGCCTTTCCCCCCGAGGAGACCTGATCCTGACCGTGGGGTGGGCCTTTTCCGCCGGCCCGGAGAAAACACCATGGATCCGCATGAAGGCTTGCCGAAGGGGCTCTGCCCCTTCCACGCCACCAGGACCGACGGCCCTGGAACCTTGCTTCCGGCGAGGGGAACGCTGAGGCGTTCCCCTCGCGAAAGCTCCGCTTCGCGGTCCGCCAGCCCTGGAAAGGATCATAGAAAAAAAAGGTGAATTGAAAACCGTTCGGTCATAGAATGGACGACTGAGGATCCACGACCCATCGTACGTCTGAGGAGGATGACCCATGCTCGAGATGGTCGATCTGAGCAAGAAACTGGCAAAGACCGAGTTCAAAAAGCAGATGCCCGAACTGGAGCGCCGCCTGAACGAACTGCAGAGGCAGATGAAGGATCTGGGCATTCCCACCATC
>CAZKPI010000262.1:0-1453 GCA_964554555.1 uncultured bacterium | reverse complement strand
GTGTTCGAAGGGCTCGAAGCGGCGGGCAAGGGAACGGCCATCAACCAGCTGATGCTGCCGCTCGACCCGCGCGGGTTCAAGGTCCATCCCATCCATCCGCCCAACGAGGAGGAGGCGATGCGCCCCTTCCTGATCCGGTTCTGGAACAAACTGCCGGGGCGCGGCCGGGTGGCCATCTTCGACCGCAGCTGGTACAACCGGGTGCTGGGGGGACGGATCGACAAGCAGGTCCCCCGCAAAGCCTGGGAACGGGCCTTCGAGGAGATTCTGGCCTTCGAGCGGCAATTGACCGACGACGGGGCGGTGATCGTGAAGTTCTGGCTCCACATCAGCCGCAAGGAACAGCGCAAGCGGTTCCGGGCCATCGAGAAGAACCCATCCCTGTCCTGGAAGGTCGGCAAGGAGGACTGGAAACAGCACGAGCAGTATGGCAAGTACATCCGCGCCGCCGAGGAGATGATGGAGCGGACGAACACCGCGGCCGCCCCCTGGGTGGTCGTGGAGGGGCATGACAAGCAGTATGCGCTGGTGAAGATCTTCGAGACCCTCGTCGAGACCTGGTCGGCGGCGGTGGAGCGGAAGAAGGCCCAGAAGGCCCCCGGCAAGGGGACCTTCACCCAACTGCCGGGCCGCAACGTCACGGTGCTGTCGGGGCTCGATCTGTCCAAGAAGTGCGGCAAGGAAGAGTATGACAAGCAGATCGACGAGTGCCAGGAGCGCCTGCGGGATCTCGAGCACGAGATCTACGTGCGGCGCATCCCGGTGGTCATCTGCTACGAGGGGTGTGATGCGGCCGGCAAGGGCGGCAACATCAAGCGACTGACCGAGAAGCTCGATCCGCGCGGGTATGAGGTCATTCCCATCGCGGCGCCCACGAAGGAGGAACTCGACCACCACTACCTGTGGCGGTTCGCTCGGGCCATTCCGAAGGCCGGCCACATCACCATCTTCGACCGGACCTGGTACGGCCGGGTGCTGGTCGAACGCATCGAGGGGTTCTGCTCCACCGAGGCCTGGCAACGGGCCTACCGGGAGATCAACGAGTTCGAGGCCCACCTGGCGAACTACGGCACCGTCATCGTGAAGTTCTGGCTGCACATCGACCAGGACGAGCAGATGAGGCGGTTCAAGGACCGTCAGGAAACTCCCTGGAAGCAATGGAAGATCACCGACGAGGACTGGCGGAACCGGGAGAAATGGCCGCAATACGAAGTAGCCATCAATGACATGCTGGCCAACTGCAGTACCAGTTATGCCCCCTGGACCATCATCGAGGCCAACGACAAGTATTTCGCCCGGCTCAAAGCCCTCAAGACGGTCATCAGCGCCATCGAAGCCAAACTCTGACGGGTGCGGCTGAAGAACGACCCCGCAGGCATCTGCCTGCGGGGTCGTTCTTCAGAAGGGAAAATCAGCGGCCGGGGTTACTCCCCACCGGACCCGGAATCACCGG
>CAZKPI010000261.1:4896-6751 GCA_964554555.1 uncultured bacterium | reverse complement strand
AGGGCATCGACGGGGCGCTGGCCGCCAGCCGGGCCGCCTACATCGGCGGGGCGTCGGCGACTTCCAACGTGCTGGCCGGCAAGCTGTTCGGCATCCCGGTGCGGGGCACCCACGCGCACAGCTGGGTGATGTCGTTCGACACCGAGCTGGAGAGCTTCCAGCAGTATGCCGCGGCGATGCCCAACAACTGCGTGTTTCTGGTCGACACCTACGACACGCTCGACGGGGTGCGCCATGCCGTCAAGGTCGGCACCTGGCTGAGGGAGCGGGGCCACGAGATGATCGGGGTGCGGCTCGATTCGGGCGACCTGGCCTACCTCAGCCGCGAGGCGCGCAAGATCCTCGATCAGGGCGGGTTCCCCAAGGCGGCGATCTTCGCCAGCAACGACCTTGACGAGGACATCATCACCAGCGTGAAACAGCAGGGGGCGGCGATCGCGGTGTGGGGCGTCGGCACGAAGCTGGTGACCGGCCACGAGCAGTCGGCCCTGGGCGGGGTCTACAAGCTGGTGGCCATCCGCCGGCCCGGCCAGCCGTGGGACTACAAGGTCAAGCTGTCGGAACAGGCGATCAAGGTGTCGAACCCCGGCATCCTGCAGGTGCGGCGGTTCAGTGCGGGTGCCGAGTGCATCGGCGATCTGATCTTCGACACCGGCTTCGGCGTGCCGTCCGAGCCGGTGATGGTCGACCCGATGGACCCGACGCGCCGCAAGAAGATGCCGGCCGGGTCACCCACCGAGGATCTGCTGGTGCCGGCGGTGCGGCAGGGGAAGGCGGTTCTGCAGACGCCGCCGATCGAGGAGATCCGGGCGCGGACGCTGGCCCAGATGGCCCGTTTCCATGGCGGGGTCAAGCGGTTTGTGAACCCCCATCCCTATCCCGTGGGGCTCGAGGTGAAACTGCACGAGTTGAAGACGCGCCTGATTTTGAAGGCGCGCGGCTTCGCCGAGTAACAGCGGCGAGGCGGGAGGAAAAGAAGGGGTGAGGGCAGGAGCAGGGGAAAGGAAAAGGGGAAGCGGAGAAGCCGGGGAAGGGGCGAACGGGGGCTGGAAGCCCTGGCTGGAGAAACGTTCCCCGCGTTGATCCGGCCGATCGATCAGCGCAGGATGAAGACGCGGGCGCCGGCTTCGGTGCCGACGTAGAGGCGGGTGGTGCCGTCGAGTTCCGGGCGGGCGGCGAGACAGCGGACCGACTGGGCGGGCAGAAGGTCGGGGGTGTAGAGCAGGGGCGACAGGCGGCCGTTCTCGTAGACCTGCAGGCCGTTGGTGTGACCGACCCAGATCCGGTTCTTTTCGACGCACAGGGTCCTGACCGGCACGGTGGAAAGGCCGTCCTTCATGCCGATCAGCTTCCAGCCCTGGCCGTCGGGGATGACGAACCCCTGGTCGGTGCCGCAGATGACCTTGCCGTCGGCATAGGGGACGACGGCCCAGACCGCCTGGTCGGGGAAATTGATGTCCCCGACCCAGGTTTCGAACTCGACCTTGTGGCCGCTGTCGGGGTTGAACCGGCACAGGCCGCCGGTCGAGGCGATCCAGAGACGGCCGCCGCTGTCGGCCAGACCGTTCACCGAACCCTTCAGCAGGCCGTCTTTGACCTTGATACTGCTGAACAGGCGCAGGGTCTTCGTGCCGTAGCCCTCGCCGACGAACCGGTCGATGCCGCGCTCCTCGTACCCGATCCAGAGGCGGTTCTTCCCGTCGACCAGCAGGCAGTTGGCCAGGTCAGACAGCATCTCGTTGAGGGACGGATGAAACCTCTGCCATTTCTGCCCGTCGAACTGGAAGACGCCCTGGCCGGCGGCCGGGTTGCGCACGGCGACCCAGATCTCGCCCGGGGCGCGGGCGGTGACCGA
>CAZKPI010000261.1:0-4804 GCA_964554555.1 uncultured bacterium | reverse complement strand
GACGGTCTGCGAGGCGAGGAAGACGCTGTCGATGCGGGCCTTGGCCAACTGCGGATCCTTTGGCACTTGTACCGTCAGCCTGGCCTTGAGATCGGGCGGGACCTGGGCCTGGACTCCAAGGCTCGGGAAGAGGACCCCGCCGATCAGGAACAGGGCGAGGGCGGGTCTCAGGGGCCAGGCGGCGGGGGGGCGGCCGGGGGCAGGCAGGGAGCGTGGATGCATGGGGTTCCTCCGAAAGGAAGGGGCGCCCCGCCGGGGGCGCCCCTGGATCATGGATGGTGGAAGAGGGCCGGGATCACTACTGCTTGATGGTCTGGCTGTCGATACTGCGGTTCTGCAGTTTGGAATCCTGGATGCGGATGTTGTAGGTCAGGGTGCGGGACTGCTTGGGGCCCGAGGGGTTGGTGTATTCGGTCAGGGTGTATTCGACCTGGTACAGCCCGGGTTTGCGGAAGATGTGGTGGAACCGGTACTGGGGGCTGAACTTGTACGGGTCGCCGGTGTTGGCGCGTTCGATGAACTCGCCGGTCTTGATCTGGCCGGAATCGTCGGCGTATTCGAGGATCTCGGGGCCGATGCGGCTGCCCGACTCGTCGAGGGCGTAGATGGCCAGGCGCTGTTTGCCGATGCCGCGGAAGCTCGCCATCCCGTCGACGTTGTCGTAGCCGCCGAGGGTGAACTGGACGCGGGTGTCCTCGAAGATGGCCTTCTCGGGGTCGGTCTCCGGAAGGAAAGCGACCTGTTCCCGTTTGCCGTTCTTGTCCTGGACGAAGAAGTCATAGGAAGACAGGTTGTATTGGCCCCCGAACTCGTTGGCCCCGTAGGCCTTCTCGTCGCCGGTCTTGCGGTCACGGACGATCAGTTTTTCGCCGTAGGCCAGGGAATCGTCACCGGGCACCTGGATGGGAACATCGACGTTGGTCAGGGGGTTCTGCACCGACATCTGGGGCACGGGCAGGGAGGCCTGAGCGTCGTCGTGGATGAACACGCCCTCGCGGGTGTTGACGGTGGAGGGGTTGACGGTGGTCATGTTGCCGCAGCAGTCGGCCAGCACGACCTGGAGGATCTGTTTGGAGGTGAACAGGTCGGTACTGCAGGAGTCGCAGGCGGCCTGGGTGAAGTGCTTGGGCAGAATCAGGCGCTTCTCGGCGAGGATCCATTTCCCCTTCTTGATCGGCACGCCCTTCTTGGTGGTGACCCATTCCTGGTGGACCTGGGGGTTGTTCTTCTCGAGGGTCTGGGGGCCGATGCAGTAGGAGCCGAGGTTGGGGTCATACCCCGCGGGAGCGAACCGGAAGAAGGTGCGGTCGGCGCGGATGCCGAACGCTTCGGGGCGGGTGATGGCCTGCTCGAGGGCGGCGAGGGCGGCGAGGCCGCGGGCGGCGCCGGCGGTGTTGCGGGTGCGCAGGTCTTCGCGCAGGGCGTGGAAGTAGGTGCACTTGGCCATACTGCCGGTGGTCCAGGCCTCGTTCAGCTGTTCGGTGATGCGCTTGGAGTTCTTGCCTTTGCCGTCGAGGCCCAGGGTGACGAAGACGACGCCCATCTCCCAGTCGGGGATGCTGTTGGACAGCCAGGCGTTGCCGTAGCGTTCACTGACGTATTCGATGATCTCCTTGGGTTCCTTGGTGCGCCAGTAGGGATGGCCTTCGCTGTACCAGTCGAGTTCGCGGTCGCGCTGGGCGGCGCAGGTGTAGGGGCCGAACTCGTAGTTGGAGGCGAGGTAGAAGAAGTAGAGGTAGGGCTGGGAGCGGGTCTCATGGGTCGAATTCTCGCCGTAGAAGGGGTTCTCGACCTTGTAGATGTCGCCGTTGGCCACGTAGTATTTCAGCTTGGCCTGCATCTGGTCGGATTCCTGCTTGGCGTTGACGTTGTCGTCCTCGTAGTCGATGACGACGCCGCCCTTGATGAACCCGCCGACGGTGCCTTCGTAGGTGGTGCCCTTGGAGGCCAGGGGACTGCCCGCCGGTTTCCGGTAGTCCTCGACGTAGCACAGGGCGTAGGAGGAGCAGTCGCCGAGGGTCCAGATCTTGGCCAGGTGCTTGGGGACGGGGTTGATGACCTTGCCGGGGATCCAGGCATCGGCGCTGATGGGGGTGTCGAGGGTGACGGTGCTGGTGACCTCGGTCTCGGGGTCGGCCAGATCGGCGGTGGCGGAGTTGCCGGTGGGGTAGCCCGGGCCGTCGAAGCTGGCGGGGGTGACCTCGGCGCGCTCGTAGGTCAGGGTCATGCCCACCTGCTGGAGGATGGTGGACTCGGCGACCTGGGTGTTGCCGGTGATGCCCGAGTCATAGGCGGTGGTGTGGCGGTTGGGGAAGCATTTCTTCTCGACGAGGTCGTCGGCCGTGGCCTTGTCCTCGGCGAACTTCTGGATGAAGGGGAGCACCTCGCTCTCGAGGAGGGCCTGCCGGTAGAAGGGGGTCCAGATGGCGGGGCCAGACTTGCCGGGCAGATTGCCGCCCTGGTCCTCGTCGCCGGGGGTCTGTTCGAACTTCCACTCGTACTTCACCTGGCGGAAAGCGTAGAACTTGCCGGTGGCGACATCCCTGGCCAGATAGGGGTATTTGTCCCGGGTGGCGCCGATGTTGCGGTAGATTTTGGCCTTGGTGCCGTCCAGGTTGTTGGCGCGGTCGCGCACGACGGGAGGGGGTTCCATCCAGGGGCACCAGACGCCCACGGAGGCCTTGGGTTCGTGGGTCATGCGGGCGGGGCGGCGGACCTCGTTGGTCTCGACCGACATCCCCGAGATCAAGGAAATGGTGGTGGGCAGAAACTTGTCATCCTCGGCGAGGCTTGACACGTCGGTGGCGCGGGCGATGCCCGTCCACAGCATGATCAGGGCCAGGGCCGCCAGGAACACGACCAGGCGGGGACAAGACCGGGAATTCCCTTCTGACATTGGCTTCCTCCTCAACTTCACGTGCTGGCGCACACGATTTCCCACCTAAGCATTATGGAACAGGGTGCCGTTTCGTTTCAACCGGTGCGAGATCACTCCTGGACGCGGGCGAGACTGTTTTCCAGTTTCTCGATGGTGGCGGTGATGAACGGGGTCTCGGGGTGGTCGGGGGCGAGGGCTTGCACTTCGCGCAGGAGCCGCAGGGCGCGTTCCCCATCGTAGAACAGCTGGTATTCCTTCTGGGCCATGAAGTCCTCGTTGGAGAAAACATTGCCGGGGAAGCTGTGGCCGATGCCGGCGAAGATGCGGGCGAGGCGCAGTTTGACCTCGACGGCCTGGGGGCCGTAGGCCTCGGCGATCTCGTAGTTCTCGACCGCCTGGTCGACGTGGCCGCGCATCTCCTGGAAGACGCCGAGCCAGTAGTAGACCTGGGGGTTCTCGGGGTCGAGCCGCTGGGCGGCCTGCAGATGGCGCCAGGCGGTCATGTCGCCGACGTTGGGCAGGAGCTGGGCGATGTAGGCGAGGTGGGCGGGCAGGTAGTCGGGGTCGGCCTCGAGGGCCAGCTTGAAGTGGCGGGAGGCGGTGAGCGGCTGGTTGAGCAGGAGCAGGCCGCGGCCCATGCGGACATGGGCCCAGGGGTCGTCGGGGGCGGCCGCCTGTGCGTCGTGGAGGGCGGCGAGGGCCTCCTGGTCTTTTTTCAGGCCGATCAGGGCGAAGGCGATGCCGAACAGGGCCCGCTTGTCGGCCGGAGCGAGCGTCCTGGCCTGCTTGAACCAGTCGAGGGCCGCCTGGTGGCGGTTGCGGAACAGCTCGAGATCGCCGAGGGCGGTGAGGGCGGCGGCGTTCTGGGGGCTGGTCTTGAGCAGGCCCCGCAGGAGGGTCTCGGCCTCGTCGAGTTTGAAGGGCTCGGAGAGGAAGAGGGAGCGGGCGTAGGCGATCCGTTCCTCGTCGGTGGCGTTGTCCTTGCGCAGGACCATGAGTTTGGCCAGCATCTCGCGGCCCTCGGCCAGCCGGGTTTCGCCGAAATCGACGATCAGGCGGCCCAGGCGGGACATGAGCACGGGGTTGCCGGAATCGGCCTTCCAGGCCTCGAGGAGGGCCTGGACCGCGGGGAGGGTATGTCCGTCGCGGAGGGCGGCCAGGCCCCGGCTGAAGGCCTCCCGGGCGGGGGCGGCGACCTGGGCGGGGTCGTCGGCCGCGGGCTCGGCGGGGGCGGCGGGGGGAAAGGCGAAAGCCAGGGCAAGAGCCAGGACGGCCGCCAGGGCGGGGAAGGCCGGGAACCGGGACAGGGGGTGGCAGGGCCGGGATGGGGATTGTGGCATCGAATACCTCTCCTGGATGGAAATGACCTGGGTCAGGGCCGGCGGAAGGCGCCGTCGGCGTACTGCAGAACGAGGGTGAAGGACCGGCCGTCGCGGGTCTCGAACACCCGGCCGTCGAGAGTGCCGGCCAGCAGGGAGCCGGAGGGGGAGACGGCCAGCGACTTGAAGGAGCAGGTCCGTTCCCAGGGGCCGGTGGTGTCGGCGACAACGAAGCGGTCATTGGGATGTTGCACCGACCAGAGGCCCTGGGCGCCGGCCACCCAGAGGGCATCGCGCCAGCGGAGCAGGGCCTGGATACTGCCCCGGGTGAGGGGGATCTTCTGGCGTCTTTCCCCGGGGCCGAGGCGGAAAGCGCCGTCGGCCATGGTGCCAAGGAAGACGTGGGGTTCCCGAAGAAGGAGGACGTTCACTTCGGGGTTCTCCCAGGCGTCGGGCCCGCAACAGGTGTCGTCAGGGTAGAGCCAGTCGGACCAGGCCGCCGGGGCTGAGGCGCCGGCGGGAACCGTGGCGGGGGCGGAAGCCGCGTCGGGGCGGATGGCGGCGCGGCCGGAACCGGGGGGGGCGGGGTTGGCACTGGAGACCGCGG
>CAZKPI010000260.1:3743-6788 GCA_964554555.1 uncultured bacterium | reverse complement strand
CGAGGCACCCGGCCAGGGCCAGACCAGTCCGGCGAAAGGCCGGCCAGACTTCCCTGCCCCGAAGGACGGCGGGGCGGAACCTTCGCCGGACCGCGGGCGAGGGGGCCAACCGGCCGGAGGCTGGGGGTGTTCCAGGGGCGTCACGGACGACGGCGCGGCACCCCGGGTTGGCGTCAGACAACGGGGCCGATGCCGGCGGGGCGGGCCATTCCCCCCCGTCGCCCCGGATGGCGGCGGGCAAGAGACGTTCCGCGCCGGGCACGGCGGTCAACCAGGGGTGCCGGCGCCAGGTGGAAGGTGGGGAAGGCTTCCGGGGAGGCAGGGGAACGGGGCGCTCAATCACGGGATTCCTCCTGGCGCTGGATTCAGGCGGGTGAGGAGTTCGGGGTCCCGGGGCGATGAAGGCTCCGGGCCACCACCTGGCTGAGTTCGGTCAGATCGAAGGGTTTGTGCAGGAAGGCGACCGCCCCGAGGGCCAGGATCTCCTCGACATTCCCCTCGTGATGGAACCCCGAGCAGACCACCACCCGGAGGGCCGGAGCGATGGCCCGCAGACGCTCCAGCACCTGCCGCCCGTCGATCCTGGGCATGATCATGTCGGTGATGACGAGGTCGAAACCGGCCGGCGACCGCTGGCAGGCGGCCAGGCCCTCCTGGCCGTCGGCCGCCAGTTCCACCTCGTATCCGAGATGGCGGAGGTGGGCCTCCATGATGGCCCGGACTTCCGCCTCGTCGTCGATGACCAGGATCCGGCCCCGGCCGGGAACGGGGGCGGGAGCGGGCTGACCTTCTTCGGAAGCCTCCTGCATGGAGACGGGAAGGAGGATGGTGAAGGTGGACCCCCGCCCGGGTTCGCTGGCAACCTGGATACCGCCGCGGTGGTCCTTGACGGTCTTGAAGGCGACGGTCAGGCCGAGCCCGGTTCCCTTGCCATGGTCTTTGGTGGTGAAGAAGGGATCGAAGATGCGGGGCAGGATCTCGCGGGGAATGCCGACCCCGGTGTCACGGACCGCGATTTCGACGTACCCGCCCGGGGGGAAGGGGGTGTCGGCCTCGCTGTCGCAGACCACCGTGCGGGTGGAGAAAGAAAGGGTGCCGCCTTCCGGCATGGCGTCGCGAGCGTTGAGCCCGAGGTTCAGGAAGGTGTTCTGCAGAAGGGTGGCATCGCCCACGATGGTGCCGGGGTCGGCCTGGAAGCGGGTCTCGATGACGATCCGCTTGTCGATGGAATGCTGGAGGAGGGTGATCGCGGCCTGCAGGGGCACGTGCACGTCGATGGGCGACGCTTTCAGGGTGCCTTTGCGGGAAAAGGCCAGAAGTTTGCGGGTCAGGTCGGCGGCCCGGCGGGCCCCTTCCTTGATCGCCTCCACGGAGGACTGGATTTTGGGATCAGGGCCTGCCCTGATCTGGAGGATCTCGGCGTAGCCCAGGATGCCGGTCAGCATGTTGTTGAAATCGTGGGCGATGCCGCCGGCCAATTGGCCGATCACGTCCATCTTCTGGGCCTGGCGCAGATCTTCTTCGAGGCGGCGGGTGGCGGTGACATCGATGGTGATCGACAGCAGGCAGGGCTCGCCATGGAAGGTCATCAACCGGGCCGAGGCGAGAAAGAAGCGGGGACTGCCATCGGGATCGGCCCCGTTCAGGGAGACGTTGTCGATGGTGGTCTCGGCGCGGGCGCGATCAACCATGGCAGGGGTGGGCACCTGCACCACCGCTCCCTCGAGCCGGCCCAGGGGCCGGCCGAGGACCGCCTCGCGGGCCAGCCCGACCGTTTCCAGGAAGGCGGGGTTGGCGGCGACATAGACCCCATCGGCGAGCCGGTTGATGGCGATGGCCTGGGGGGCGGTCTCGAAGATGGCCCGGAAGTTTTCCTCGTGCTGGCGCAGGTCGCGGTCGGCCCGCTGGCGCTCGGTGACATCGCGGACGACGGACAGGAGGCGTTCCCGGCCCCCGGTGGTGAAGGCGTTGAGGCTGATCTCGGCGTCGAACTCGGTGCCGTCGAAGCGCTGGTGCCGCCATTGGAAGAACTGGCCGGCGCCGGTCTGCGCCACGGCCTGCCGGGCCTTGGCGAGGTCCTCCGAGCGTTCGCCGGAAGGCTGGCATTCGGGGGACAGCTGATGGGGGCACCGGCCCAGGATCTGGCCGCGGGTCGCCCGGAACATGGCCAGAGCCTGGCTGTTGCAGTCGGTGACCCCTTGGCCGGGCTCGAAGATGATGATTCCGTCGGAGGCATGCTCGAACAAGGTCCGGTATTGCTCCTCCCGTTCCCTGATCTCGCGGAGGCGGCGTTCCACCTCGTGCCGCAGGCTCCGGTTCCAGAGAATGACCAGAAGGATCAGCCCCATGGCCGCTCCGCAGACCAACAGCAGGGTCCGGGGATGGATGGCCGGCTCGATCTCCACGTGGATCCAGCGGTCGAACAGGGTCCGCCGCTCGGTCTCGGGAAGGGCATCCAGGGCCCGTTGGATCAGCCGGCCCAGGATCGGCCAGTCGTTGCGGCTGGCGATGCAGAACCGGTAGAAGTAGCCGATGTCGCCCGCCACCCGCAGGTTGGTCAGGCCTTCCTTCTGGATGTGGTAGACGGCGGGCGGCAGGATCGTGACCAGGGCATCCAGTTCCCCCATCGCCACCTGGCGGAGCCCGGCCCTCTCCGAATCGCAGGTGACGAGGCGGAGGCCGGGAACCATCTGATTCAGATACTCGGTGACGGCGAACGACTGCACCACGCCGACCCGCAGGGAGCGCAGGTCCGGCAGACGGAGGGTGCCGCGGATGCGCTGGCTGGTGATGATGACGGTGGGGACCTCGAGCAGTGGGCTGGTGAAGCTCCACCAGGCCTCCCGTTCCGTGGTGCGCTGGGCGAGGCTGGTCAAGGCAATCTCGCGCCGCTGGCCGGCCTGGACGATCGCGTCCCAGGTTTTCAGGTTGACCACCCGGAACCGGATGCCGAGGCGGTCTTCCAGGCGGCGGAAGAGGTCACCCGCATAACCGGTGAAGACGCCCCGGTCATCGATGATCTCGAGGGGCGGGAAGTCCGGGGTC
>CAZKPI010000260.1:0-3733 GCA_964554555.1 uncultured bacterium | reverse complement strand
GAGCTGGTCGGCATGGGCGGCCAGCCACTCGCGCTCCTCTTCCGACATGGGGATGACTTCGCCGGTTTGTCCGGGGGAGGCCCGGGGCCCCGGGATCACCGCCAGCAGGAACATCATCAGGAGCCCGAGAGCGACCGGGGCGGGACAGCCGCGGCGGGGCAGGCGGCGGGCGGCGGGCCTGCTCATGCCGGGTTCGGCCAGGATTTCCCCGGCCGCCCCGGGGAACCCCCGACCGGTCCCGTCCGGCGCTGACCGGCCGCCAGGGCCGCCCCCGCCGCCGGAGAAAAGGGCTTTCCCCCCCGCGCCCGGTTCAACCCTTGACCTTGGTTTCCGCCACGGTCATCCGGTTGCGCCCTTCCTCCTTCGACCGGTAGAGGGCCGCATCGGCGGCCTCGAGCAGTTCCTCGGCCGTTTCGCCGTGGGTGGGGAACGTCGCGAGTCCGCCGCTGATCGTGATCTTGACGGGTTTCCCCTCGTGCTCGAGGGTGAGAGCCTCGACCTTGGCGCGAATGCGTTCGGCCAGGATGAAAGTCCCTTGTTCGCCCGTGTGGGGGAGGATGAGGGCCATCTCCTCACCGCCGAACCGGGCGGCCATATCAACACCGTTGCGGATGGTGTGGTGCAGGACCCCGGCCACCGCCTGCAGGACGATGTTCCCGAACGGGTGCCCGTAGGTGTCGTTGACCGATTTGAACCGGTCGAGATCGAAGAGGATGAGCGAGAACGACATCTTGTAGCGGCGGGCGCGGTTGGCCTCCTCGGCCAGGCGTTCCTTGAAGTAGCGGAAGGTGAAGAGGTCGGTCAGTTCGTCCTTGATCGACAGCTGGTAGTACTGCTGTCGCTGGAGGGCGAGGGAGATCAGGTGGGCGGCGACGCTCAGGGTCTCCAGGTCCTTGGAGGAGAACACCTTCTTGCGGTTGAGGATCGAGAAGTTCATCACGCCGAGGGCCTTCTCGCCTGCCAGCAGGGGGATGCAGATCAGGGAGAAGATCTTGCGGGGCTTGAAGCTGGGGAACTCGAACGGGACGAACCGGTCGTCATCGGAGCCCATCGGGACCACCAGGGCCTTGCGGCTCAGCAGGGCCAGACCGGCGATGCCCTTGCCCATGCCGAGCTTGACCAGCTTGATCTTCTGTTTTTCGCCGAGCACGAAGATGGTGCGCAGTTCGTCGATTTTGGCATCGTAGACCATGATCGAGATGCGGTCGACCGACACCAGGGTCATGGCGCTCTGCAGGACCTTCTGGGCCAGGGTGTCGAAATCGTAGCCAAAGCTCAGGCTCAGGCTCATCTCATACAGGGCCTCGAGTTCACGGGCCCGCTGTTTCAGGGTCTGGTTGGCCTTGTCCTGGTCCTCGAGGACTCTGGCGTGGACGACGCCATTGTCGAGCTGACTGCTGATGACCCCGATGAAATGCAGATCACGCTGATCGAACGGGCGCTCGCGGTTGGCGAGGAGGAAGGCGCCCTCGAGCTGGGATTTGATGGCCATCGGGTAGACGAGGTAGTTGGTGATACCCCGGGCCTTGATGGACGGGGCGGGTTCGTTGACCACCAGGTCGGTAAACGGTTCGTTCAGGTACCCCGCCAGGATCTCCTGGGCGGCGGTGCGCTGGTCTTCGGCGTGGTCCCCTTCGGGGCCACGGCGGGAAAAGAAGAAGCCCCCGTCCTTGCGGCGGCCCCCGCCCAGGATCTGGAACCCGGCAACCCGGCACTGGAAAAAGCGGTGGATCACCTCGAGGCAGTGCCGGATCAGTTTTCCCATGGTGAGATAGCGGTCGGTCAGCCGATCGACCTGGTTCATCAACTGGAGTTCGCGGTATTTCCATTTCAGGAATGCCACCCGCTCCTCGCGGGGAATCTCGGCAAGCTTCTTGGTCAGGTCCACGGTCGACACCCCTGTTTGATTGGGATTGGGACCGGCCGACGGGCCGTTTCTCGTTCGGGAGGATACCACGAAACGACGTTCCATGCTATGGTGGAGGCAGTGCCCCGACCGGGCGGGGGCCCGCCTGCGGCTGGACCCTCCCCTGAGGGACCGGAGGAACCGTCATGCCCCAGTCACCGAACCGCCCCGTTGCCCTTCCCTGGCACCAGCGAATCGGCCACCGCATCGTGGCGGTGGCGGTGCTTGCCGCCTTTGTTCCGATCATGATCCTGGGCCTGACCATTGGCGTCAAATTCCGTCGCGACCTGGTACAGCAGGCGATCAACAGCCAGATCGGGCTGACCGGCGCCATCCAGAACGGCGTCGATTCCCTGCTCAAGAGCTACGAGCGGCAGTTGTCCATCTTGGCCGCCGATCCCGACGTTCAGCAGATGGAGGATTCCGGCGGCCGCACCCGGGTCGCCGACCGCCAGCGGGAGGCGATGTACCGGTTCCTGGACATCAACCCCGTGTTCTACAGCTGTTTCATCTACGCGGCGGACGGGACGGTGACCTCGATCGCCTTCCGGAACCGGTATCGGGGGCTGGACGGGCGGTTCATCGGCAAGAGCATCCTGCGATCCAAGCGCAAGGGGACGGAAACGACGCGCGAGGCGTTCCTGCAGATTCTGCAGTCGGGCCGCCCCTCGTTCACCGGCCACGTCATCAGCGCATCCGACCAGAAGATGATGCTGATGATGGTCCCCATCCATGACTTCGTCGATTCCGCACGGTGCATCGGGGTGATCAGCTGTGCCGTCAACCTGGAGGGCCCGGAGATGAAGGAATTGATCCGGGAGTATCCGCTCCAGGGCGGGGACATCCTGCAACTGGTCGATCAGACCGGGCGGATGATCGCCTGTCGCGGCGACGGCCTGCCGGAGGGCCTGGTCGGGGTATCCCTCGACTTTGACCGGCTCCAGGCCCAGCCGACCCAGCCGGTGGAGTTCACGGTCGGCGACCGGCCTTACCTGGGCATCGTCACCCGCCTGCCGGCCCTCAACAGCTACCTGATCGCCGCCAAGCCCCGCAGTGAAATCCTGGGGTTCCTGCACCGGATCCTGTTCGACCTCGCCCTGGTGCTCGGCATCGCCTTCGTCCTGGCCATCGGCTTCGGGTACGCCATCTCGCGGCCGCTGGCGGCCAACGTCGACCGCCTGCTGGAAGGCATCCGGCGCGTGTCAGACGGGGTGGTCAGCCACCGGGTGGTGGTCGAGGGAGAGGACGAGATGGCCCAGGCCTGCGCCGCCTTCAACGACATGGTGGCCACGCTGGAGAAGAACCGGCTGATGGACGAGGTCTGGACCCGGGAGTGGGAACGCAAGTGACCGGTCCCCGGCCGGCCCCCGCCGGTTCCCTCCCCAGCCCGGCCTGGCTGCTCGCCGTGCAGTTCCTTCTGCAGAAGGCGAGCAACAATCTGCTGTATCTGTCCCTGCTGACCGTCTTTCTCAAAAGCACGGGACCGGAAGGCCTGCCCTGGATCTACGTGCTGGTCAACCTGTCGTTCATCGGCCTGCAGTTCGGCATCGCCCGCCGCACCGCCGGCCGGGAGGGCCATTGGCTGTTGGCCGCCTTCTCCTGGCCGGCGGCCGTTTTCGCCGTCGCCGCCGGGACGGTCGTCCAGGGGGCGCCCGGCCCGTTACTGCTGGTCTTTTTGATCATGGCCATCCTGATCGACCTGTTCACCAGCCAGGCCTTCTCGAACATGGCCAACCAGTATCTTCCCTTGCAGGAGGCCAAGCAGGTCCTGCCGGGAATCTACGCCGCCGGCAGTTGCGGCTACATCCTGAGCGGGATCCTGCTCAA
>CAZKPI010000259.1:0-6793 GCA_964554555.1 uncultured bacterium | reverse complement strand
GCCGGCATGTTCACCCGCCTGTACATGGAGAAATACGGCGTCACCTCGCGCCACCTGGCCATGGTGGCCATCAAGAACCATGACAATGCCATGTTCAACAAGTTCGCCCACCTGCACGAGCCGATCTCGCTCGAGGGCATCCTCGACTCCGAGGACGCCCTGACCAACAACCCGATGGTGGCCGATCCCCTGCGGTTCTACGACATGTGCCCGGTTTCCGACGGCGGCGCCTGTCTGATCCTGGCCTGCGCCGAGGTTGCCAAAAAGGTCAAGCGGCCCCTGATCCGGCTGGCGGGCGTCGGGCAGGCCACCGACACCCACTGCGTGCATGAACGCCAGGAACCCACCGACCTGCTGGCCGTGCGCGGCGCCGCGGCCCAGGCGTTCAAGATGGCGGGCATCAAGCCGTCCGACGTCCATGTTGCCGAACTGCACGATGCCTTCACCATCCTGGAGATCGCCGAGAGCGAGGAGGTCGGGTTCTTCAAGAAGGGGCAGGGCCACATCGCCCTGGCCGAGGGCTACACCGGCCTCAAGGGCAAACTGCCGATCAACCCCTCGGGCGGCCTGAAGGCCAAGGGGCATCCGGTCGGCGCCACGGGCGTCGGCCAGGCGCACGAGATCGTCACCCAACTGCGCGGCGAGGCCGGCGAGCGGCAGGTGAAGAACGCGAAGATCGGCTTCACCACCAACTTCGGCGGGTTCGGCAACAACGTGGTCGCCCTGACCTTCATCAAGGAGAAATGACGATGGAACGCCACATTCTCGGCTACAAGTGCCGCGGCTGCGGCCGTGTCTACTATCCGAACCGGGGCGTCTGCCAGGACTGCCGGGGCATCGAGTTCGAACCGGTGCCCCTGCCCAAGAACGGCAAACTCCTGACCTTCACCCACCTGCACAACCTGGCCGCCGACTTCGAGGTGCCTTCCCTGTGGCTGGGCATCGTCGAGCTGTCGAACGGCAACCGCATCACCGGGCAACTGCGCATCGATTCCCCCAAAATCGGCATGAAGGTGGTGGGAAAGGTTGAGCCCGTGCGGCAGGTCGGCTATCAGACCCACTATGGGATGATCTTCTACAAAGCCTGATCCCGACTTCCCTCCCTGGGCTTCTCTCTTCTGCTCTCCTGGAAAACGGCCCCCGCGGGGGCCGTTTTCCCCGTCAGGAAACCCTGATCCCAGGCCGAAATTGACGGTTGGCGTTTTCATCAGTAGGATTGACAGAAATCATCGAGCATGGCCTGGAGGGTACATCATGAAACGGACGCGCATCGACCGGATGTTCGGGGTTCTGTTGGTGCTGGGGTTCGTCCTGGCCTGTTCCGCCAGCGAGGCCGGCTTCTTCGACACCGTCGGCAAGCTGGTCAGGGAGCGCCAGCAGGTCTCCAGGTCTTCCCGCAATGTGGCGGCGGCCGTCAAGACCCTGTACCGGGAACGCAAGTCGATCTCAGCCTTCGCCCAGAGTGCCGCCACTCTGGTGCAGGCCTACAAGGGCATCACCAACAAGAGTGCCGCTTCGAGCATCCCCAAACTGCTCGACATCGCCAACGCGATCGGCACGCTGGTCAAGGAATACGGCAACCTGGCGCCCAAGACCGAAAAACTGTACAAGGGCATCAAGCCCGACCTCGAGTATCTCTCCGCCCTGGGCGGCGATGAGGAACAGCGCCAGGTCTCCCTCGGAAACAGCGGCCGCAAGATCGTTCTCAAGACCCTGTCGGACAACCGCATCAACAAGCTGGCCGGGGCCAACGGCTGGTCGCGGGTCTGGGATTCCATCAAGGACAACCCGATGAACATCTTTCGCTGGGGCAGGCTCAGCGACGAGTACAAATACGGCAAGACCGAGGGGCAGTATGTCCTCAAGTGCGCCCAGATCGCTTTCGAGACCGAATCCTACCTGAACGCCGCCAAGTCTTCGATGACCGAACTGCTGGCCATTCGCCGTGAGATCAACGCCATCCTGAACGGCAACCTCGACGCCCTGCTGGGGATGGGCAACACGATCAACAAGATCCAGGGCGCGGCCGGGTCGGCCGAACTGCTTGGCGACACCCTGAACTCCGCGGTGAACAACCTCGGTACCCGGTTCGAGCAGTTGAACAAAATCCAGGAAGCCTACGTCCGCCAGCACCAGGAATACGTCGCCAAATACGGCACCTCCTCGCGGGCCGCGGCCGCCTCTGCCGGCACGGCTTCCTCCGCCGGCTCCGCCCCCACCACCTCCACCGTCGAGACCGGCACCACCAGCGGCATCGGCACCGCCGACCTGCAGAGCGCCATGCAGATGTACCAGGCCGCCTACCAGGAATACATCCGCGTGACCCAGGACCCGGACGCCTCGCAGGCCGCCCGCAACAAGGCCATCAACAACCTCCAGAAGGCCCGCAACCTGGTCGAGACCCTGAAGGCAAACACCGGGCGCTGATCCACCCTTCATTCCCCGGAATCCCGGCAGGGGTCCGCCGATGAACCCCCCGGCTTCGGTCATCACCCCGCCCCCCCCGGCGTCCCCTGGCCCGGCCACGGGGACGCCGGTCCTTTCCCGGCCGATCGATTGGCTGTTCGTCCTGGCGGTGGTGGGGGCTGTCTACTGGGTGGTCATGGTCCTGGGGTGGGCCGTGTTCATCGACAAGTTCACCGAACCCCGGGACTGGATCATGTTCCACGACGCCGCCCAGGTCGCGGGAACCGGAGACTGGGCCCGGGTGTATCCCGGCATCACCCCCGGCCTGCCGTTCATCTATCCGCCCTATGCCCTGTTCCTGCTCTGGCCGCTGAAGTTTCTGACCCCGGCCCAGACCCTGACGTCGATTGTCCTGGTCAGCCTCCTTCTGCTGGCCGCTTCGGCCCGACTGCTGGCGGACGCCGTGCCCGGCCGCGGCCGGACCGTGGCCTGCCTGTTCGCGATCGGCCTGGGGTCGGAGAGCGCCCGCCTGATGACCACGCTGGGCCAACCCGCCCCGCTGTTTCTGTTCCTGCTGTGCGCCGCCTTCCGGCTGTCCCAGGTCGGGCGGCCGTTCACCGCGGGGGCCGTGCTGGCGCTGGTCATGCTCAAACCGAACCTCGGGGGTCTGTTCGTGCCTCTGCTGTTGGCGGCCGGCGACTTCCGGATGGCGGGAGGCTGGGCGGCCGGCTTTCTCACCCTGGCGGGAGGCCCATGGTTCCTGCATCCGCAGGTGTGGCCAGCCTATCGGGAAGCCATGCAGGCGGTTCCCGCCGTGATCGCCGCCATTCCTCCCTGGCGGCACCATACGGTGCACGCCTTTCTCCGGTCACTGCTCGAACCCGGGCATCCGGGCCTGGTCACCCCCCTCTGGCTGGCCACGGCCATCCCTCTGGTGCTGTTGACCGCATGGGCCTGGCGGGTCTCCCGGCCGGCCGCCGGGGCGGACCGCCTTCGTCTCTGGGGTCTGGCCGCCCTGACCGCCGTCGTGGCCAGTCCCTACCTGCATCATTACGATGCCATCATCCTGTTACTGCCGGCGGTGGCCTGGTCTGCCGGGGCTTCCTTCCGCTTCTCCGCCACCCCGCGTCTGCTTGGGGCCCTGATGATGCTGGCCTTCCTCCTGCAGGTCATCACCTGCCGCCTGGTCCAGGGCGGCCTGTCCCCCGTCGGACCGGTGCTGGCCATCTGCCTGGCCGTCGATGGCGCCGACCTCATCGCCGGCTCCCGCGCCGGCCGCCGGCCGGCGTGATTCCCCGCGCCGGGGTTGGCCAGGCGGGCCCCGGTCAGGGGACCGCCCGGCGCCCAGGGACCGGCTGGGCAGGCGGGTTCCCACTTTCCGTTTGAACCGCGGCCGCGGCGGCGGTACACTGGGCGGGATGGGTGCGCCAACGATTCCCGCCGCGGGGGGGGGAGGCCCCCCCCAGGTGCCTGTCATGGCACCGGCGGGCCGCTCCTCCCCGGGAGCAGGGGAGCGCCGGGGCGCCTGGCGCCTGGGGCGGGGTCTGCTGTTGGTGGTGGCTCTCCTGGTCCTGCCGGTCGCCGGCCTCTGGTGGGTGATCGGCCAGGCCGAGACGGCCGACCAGCGGCAGGCCCAGGCCGCCGCCGAGGAAGAACTGGCCGACCTGACGGCCCGCCTGGGCCATCTGGCCTCCCCGCAGGCCCACTACCAGGAGATCCTCCTCCGTCTGGCGCGCAGTTTTGCCTGGAAAACACCCCAGAAACCCCTGTTGGAACGGTTGCCGCCGGGGACCAGCCTGTTCCTGTTCGACGCGAGGGGCCGGCGGCTGACCTGGCCGGGGTTCCGGTCCGATCTGGTCGTCGTCTCCCAGCGGTTCCTGGCCGCGCTCGACCGGCTGGGCGGGGACGCCTCCCCCCGGATGACCAAAGCCGACAAGCAGGTGGGCGATTCGTTCGCGGGGGATGCGGAATGCCTGCCACGCCTGGCCCGCCATCCCGGCCGCCTGTGCGATCTGAGCGGGCTCGGCCTCAAGCGGCTGGCCGGCCGCTTTCCGGTCCGGTTCCGGGACGGGACGACCGGCACCCTGCTGGCCTGGCTGGACACCACCCGTCTGCCCCGGCGGCGCCTGGTCCGGGAGGCGGTGGTGCGCCTCCAGCGTCTGGCCGGGCCCCGGTTCGGCTTCGGGTGGCTGGAACCCGCCCGCCCCGCCCGCAACGGATCAGGCCGGGGGCGCCGGCTGGCGGCACGGTGGCTGACCCTGTTGGGCCGGGAGCGCCTGCCCGCGCTGTTCCAGGCGGGGAAGACGCTGTTCGGCGTGGGCTCCCTGCCCGACGGGGTGCGGGTGGTGGCCTGCCGGGCCGTTCCCGGCCCCTCCCCCCGGTTCGGCGGCTGGCGCGGTCTTCTGCTGGCCATTGTCGTGGAGATCCTGCTGTTCGTGGCGTGGCAGGGGGTGTTCGGGGCCACTCTCGCCCTGCCGATCCTGGTCCAGCTGATGGGGATCTTTGGCCTGGCCGGCCTGGCCGCCCTGGGGGCCCTGCTTGGCGTTTCCCAGGCCTACCGGGCGGCCCGCCAGGAGGCGTTGATCCGTGAGGGGCAGGCGGATGCCCTGAGCACCCTCGAAAAGATCGACGGGACGTTCCCCTCGGCCTATGCCTTCCTGATTCGCGAATACCGGGAACTGGGCCGGGCCCTGGCCGCTCTCGACGGGACCGCCTCCCCGGCCGGCCGCCCGGCCGGCGGCGCCCCCGCCGCTCCCGCCGCCGACGGCGCTTCCGGAACCGCTCCGGTGCTCCCGCTTGACGGTCCCTTTCTGAACCCCCTCCGCCAGCGGTTTGAGGAAGGACTGGTCGAAATGGCCTGTGTGATCGACGGCGAGAACCGGCCGCGTTTCCGCCTGCCAGCCGAGGACCCCGCGGCCGCCCCGGACAGTATCACCCAGAATACCTTCCGCCTCCTGGTCAACCTTGGCATCCAGATCCTGCGCAAGAGCCGTGCGGAAGACACCGCGTCCGAGGCGGGGGGCGGCGGTTCGATGTTCTCGATCCTCCTGGACCGGCCGACCGACGATTTGATCAAGAACCGGGCCGGCCTGCAAACGGTCAGCCTGGCCGGGGAGCAGAAGGCCGCGTTCATCGACCTGATCTTCGGAGCAGACGGCAAACCCCGGTTCTGTGTGCTGGTCCTGCACGACCGCAGGGTTCTGCAGGACCGCTTCCTGCGGCGCTCCCAGGCCGCGTTTCGGGGGCGGGCGGGCCTGCGGCTGGCGGCGTTCCCGCGCAGTGAGGAGGCCGACGTTCAGCCCATCGGGGAGGCCTCGGTCTTTGCCAGCCCGGACATGGTCCATCTCCGGGACCGGGCCCGTCAGACCAAGACGGTGGTCCACCGGCGCGGCCGGATCGGGGAGGAGGAGTGCTTGCTGTCGGCCATGCCGGGCCGCACCTTGACCGAGTTTTCGCTGGCCCTGGTGACGCCGTTCGGCCCCATTGCCGAGGGCGCCCGGGCCATCAGCCGGATGTTCCGTCTGGTGACCCTGGTGCTCTTGCTGTTCACGCTTCTGCTCGCCATCAGGGTGGCCGATGCCCTGCTCAACCCGATCCGGGAGCTGGGGGCGGGGGTGGAGGACCTGGTTGCCCTCCGGCTGGACCGGCCGGTCGTCCTGGCCACCGGCGACGAGCTCGAGGAGATCGCCCGCGGCCTCAACACGGTGATGGCGGACATGCAGGAACTCGCCCTGGCCCGCACCGTGCAGGAGCATCTTCTGCCCGCCGAACCCCTCCGGGTCGGGACCCTGGCCTGCCAGGGGTGGATGCGGTCGACCTCGGACATGGGAGGGGAATGGTTCGACCACCTGCTCCTGCCTGGGGACCGGCTGGCCTTCGTGGTGGCCGGGATTGCCGGGCAGGGCATCAGTTCCGCCCTGGTGATGGCCATGTGCAAGATGGCCCTGCGCCTGCATCTGCAGGGGGAGGGGGCCACCCCCGCGGGGGTGCTGAAGGCGCTCGACCAGCACCTGCGGTTCCATGTGCGGCGGCTGACCGACGTGGTGGTCTGCCTGGGGATCGTCGATGCCCGGTCTGGAACCCTCGTCTGCTGTGGAGCCGGGGGCTGTCTGGCCTTCCTCCTGCCGGCCGCGGGGCCGGCCGGCCTGGTGCCCGTGGGGGCCATGGGGCTGGGCGGGCCGCGCCATCCGCGGCTGGACGATCAGCAGGTCGAGCTTCCCGTCGGCGGCCGTTTCGTGGTCGGCCTGGCGGGGCTGACCGGGGAACCTTCGGCCGGGACCGGGCCGCTCGCCGGGGGGGCGATAGAGGGCGGGCCGGGCCGAACGCCGCCTCCGGTCCCCGCGCCCACCCCCGCCCTCGCGGCATTCTTTCCCCCACCCGACGGGGC
>CAZKPI010000258.1:6237-6815 GCA_964554555.1 uncultured bacterium | reverse complement strand
TGGCGGTGTGCGAAACGGGCGGTCCAGCACGCGCTTGGGGTGGGGGGGAGGATCCTCAAGGTTTCGGGGGGAGAGCGCGGCGCGGGCGGGGCATTGCCCGTCATGATCCGCGCCTGGCTGGAGCGGCTGGCGGCGAAACCGGGGCGGGCGGCGGCGGCGCTGGTGGTGCTGGTGATCGTGATCGCCCTGCCTTCGTTCTGGACGGGCGGTTTCCTGGACGACTGGTCGAACCTCCTGCACGCCCGCGATGCCGATTGGACCCTGCGGTCGCTGGGGCAGGCTCTTCGCTTCGACCTGGCTGAACTTCACGACGGAGTGGTTCCCGCCTTCTTCGACCTGAAGGTGCGGTTCTTCCGCCCTCTGGCCATGGCCTCGCTCAAGATCGATCACTGGCTGTTCGACCGGGCGTTCGCCTGGTACCACCTGCAGAACGTGGTCTGGCACCTGGTGGTCGTCCTGCTCGTGTGGCGGCTGGGCATCGAGGTCTTCGGGGGGGGTCATCGGCCGGGGGGAAGCCGGCCCGACCGATGGGCCGGGCACCCGCCGCCGGGCCTGGACGGGGCGGTTGGTGCCGCGGG
>CAZKPI010000258.1:5295-6221 GCA_964554555.1 uncultured bacterium | reverse complement strand
CGGGCGGTCTCGGGGAAGGTGGTGCGGAGCCGCCGGTCAGTGTTGCGGGTTGCCCCCTCCCCCCGGCGGGGGGGCCGGCCTGCCTGCCGGGAAGGGTCGAGGCCCTGGCCGGGGCAGGACTGTTCGCCCTCTGTTTCCTCAACGTGATGACGGTGACCTGGCTGTCGACGCGGGGGGAACTGCTCAGCGTCGCGTTCATCCTGGGGGCGGTGCTGGTGTCGCTCCGTCTGCCCCTCGTGCAGGACCGCGTCTGGGTGCGGCGGGGGGCGTGGGCCCTGGGGCTGGGGAGCATGGCCCTGGGCCTGCTGGCGAAGGAACTGGCGGCGGTCGTTCCGTTCCTGGTGGGGGCGGGGGCGTGGTGGCAGGCCCGCGAGGCGGGGGCCGGCTCGCGTCAGGCGGCCGGGGAGGCTCTGCGCCGGGCGTGGCCGTTCTTCCTCCTGCTCCTGCCGTATTTCCTTCTGCGGGCGTCGGTGATCGGCCCGCTGACCCTGCCGGCCGCCCCCTTCTACTTCTTCCCTGTCGCTTCGCGGCTGTTTCCGTATTTCGTCTTCCAGAAACTCGTCTACGCCCTGCTGTGGCTCGGCGCTTTTGTGCCCGCCCCGCCCCCGCGCCTGTTGATGGGGTTTCCGCTGTACCACGTGGTGTTCATCCCGGCCGCGCTGGCCTTCCTCTACGGGGTGGGGCGCCTGATTGGACCGGCGGTGCGGGACGAGCCGGGGGTGCGGCTGTTGGTCCCGTGCTTCCTCCTCTCGTTCCTGCCCACCCTGCCGATCACCCTGTTTCCCCACTACCTCTACCTGCCGAGCGTGTTTTACTGCCTGGTGCTGGCGCGGGTGCTGTTGGGCGGACCCCCGCGCCGGACAGGGGCGGCTCCGGCCGCCGGAGCCGGCGAAGGCCTGGCGAACGAGGCGGGCGGCCGGGCAGGC
>CAZKPI010000258.1:0-5267 GCA_964554555.1 uncultured bacterium | reverse complement strand
GGTTGCCCTGGTGGTCTCGCTGGTCCTGATCACCGGGCTGTTCGGCCTGGCCGGCCGGTCGACGGAACGGATGTGCGTCCGGCTGGCGTCTGCCTACGACCGGTTCCTGGCCGGGCCAGGCGCCCGCGATCCGCGTGCCGAGGCGGAGTTCTACCTGTTCGACGTGCCGGTCGAGAAGGTCCATCTGTTCCCCGAGTTCCGACTGCGGTATCCCGACCGGAAGCGGTTCAAGGGCTTCTTCGTCAATCTCGCCGACCCCCTCATGCCTCCCTCGCGGATCATGGCCGATGCCCGGCAGGCAGTGGTGCAGGCGGCCGGACATCCGTTCTATGCCGGCCCCTTCATCTTCTTCCTGGTCGGGCCGCTTGATCCCCGGCTGTTCGATGACACCTACTCCTGTCCCTCCTTCCGGATCACGCTGGCCGGGAAGGAGCCCCACCCGCAGACCGGTTTCACCGGGGCCCGGGAGATCCGCCTGCAGTTCGACCCGCAACGCTCTCCGCCCGACCGGCGGTTCGGGTTCCGGGGAATCCCCGACGCGTCGGGAACCTGTGAGGTGGCCCTGTTCCCTTGAAGCGGCGGCCGGGCTGGTCTCCGGGCAAGGCGGCTGGCGTTTGTTCCGGAGCGGAGCTTTCCCCGGTCCAGTTGGTGCAATGGCTTCGGGTTTCCGTTATCATGTCGAAGGAAGGCCGGTGACGCCGTCCTTCCCAAGAGACAGACCGCGAACGCAGGAGGACCCATGGGATTCTTCGACACCTTGAAGTCGGTTGCCAACATGGTCACCGGTGGCTCCGCCACCGTCGCCCTCGAGGTCGTGCCGGAAACCGGCCGCACCTTCAAAGTCCAGATCAAGGCCACGGCCGCGGCCGATCTGAAGATCGAGAAGGTCTACCTGAAGATCGAGGGGCACGAAACCGTCAAGGTCAAGATGAAGAAGGAACCGACCGCCCAGGAGCGCGAGGAGAACTTCTCAGAGACCACCTATTCCCAGGAGACCGAGGTGGCCCCCGCCCTGGAGATGAAGAAGGACGAGAGCAAGACCTGGGAAAGTTCGTTCACCATCCCGAACGACGCGCCCCCCACCTATCAGGGCAAGCTCGCCCGGCACGAATGGCGGGTCTACGCCGCCCTGTCGGTGACCGGCACCGATCCCGCCTCCGAGTGGAAGGTGTTCACCATCAAGTAAGGCGGGGTTTCGCCTGTCCGCCGGCTCCCCCCGCTGGGGTCGGCGGGTTCACTCTTCTTCACAGGGCCATGGTTGGCTTTTTCGGCGGGATCAGGTAGACTGGTACCCGGAGGTGCCGGTATGCCGTTCTTTCGCTGTTGCCGTTTTCCGGTCTTCCTGCTGGCCGTCTTCCTGCTGATCGCCGGTGCCGAGGCGGCCGGGGCCCAGGAGCAGGGCGCCGACTGCTATCGCACCCTGTTCCAGGCGCAGGCTGTCGGGCACGACCCCCTCAACGCCTACCTGCTGATGCTGGCCAACTACTACTCGTATGAGAACCGCATCAACGCGGCCGGTTTCGCCGATTTCCAGAAGCGGTTCCGCGAGAAGTTCGGCCCGTGGGGGTTCGACGAGTTCGATTTCCTCGACGTGCAGATGAAGACCGCCGACACCCAGGTGATGGTCATGTCGAACGACCAGGCCACCATCGTCGTGTTCCGGGGTTCGGAAACCGGGAGCGGGGGCGGCCATGGACTGCGCCCCGTCAAGGCGATCCACGACTGG
Source organism: uncultured bacterium (assembly GCA_964554555.1). Taxonomy (GTDB): domain Bacteria; phylum Muiribacteriota; class Ozemobacteria; order Ozemobacterales; family Ozemobacteraceae; genus Ozemobacter. Next base: position 3,541 of record CAZKPI010000258.1, on the reverse strand, counting down.
ATCCTGACCGATTTCAACTTCTTCCCCCGCAAGGTCAGGGAGTGGGGGGACGGAGTCAAGGTGCACCGCGGCTTTTTCAATGCCTGGGCGGTGGTCAGCCGGTCCCTGCAGGAGATCTGTTCCCGCCATCTGGCCAAACCGGGCCGCAAGCTCTGGATCACCGGGCACAGCCTGGGGGCCGGGGTGGCGCCGATGGCCGCGATGGGCCTGGCCGCCGCGGGCCTGCCGGTGCAGGGTGTCTACACCTACGCCGGTCCCCGGATCGGCAATCAGGCGTTCGTCGAGGCCGCCCTCGGACGTCTGCCGTTCCTCCAGCGGTGGGTCAACGATCACGACCTGGTGACGATGGTCCCCTTCCCCTGGATGGGCTTCCGGCACCTGGGCAAGCCGAACAACCTGTACGAGAATGGCGCTGTCGTCCTGCAGGACCAGCCCTTCACCGGGCTGGGAAAAGTGGCCCCGCACTCGCCGGGGTTGTACCTCCAGCGGCTGTATGACAGCCTTCCCCTGGAGGTGCGCGACCAACTGCCGGCGCCGCCGTCCTTCCGGGGTGCCGATCCGGGGGATGCCGAGCTGGAGCAGGCCTTTGCCCGGCAGTTGGCGGCGCGCCGCAACCGCCAGGAGACCGTCGAAGCGGACTGATCTCCCCCGCCGGTTCCCTTTCCGCCCGGGTGATCGGGCCTTCCTGCGCCCCCCTGGAAAACCTCTGCCTGCCGGGAAACGGGCCGGGGGGGCGGGCGCGAGAAGCGCCGGCCGGGGCCGCGGTCCGGCTCCGGCTCACCGGAAGTGTTGGCGGCGGCCGGGTTGCGGGGAGGGGTCGGGAGGAAAGACGCCGCCGCCGATGGGGGGGCGGCTGATCCGGGCCGGTCCGTGGTTGGGCCGCCGGAGTGGCCGGCTCAGTGCTTGTGGACCTTGATCAGCTCGACCTGGAAGTACAAGGTTGTGTCGGGCGGGATCACGGGGGGCATGCCGCGGGAGCCGTAGCCGAGCGAGGCGGGGATCGACAGGTGCCAGACGGCGCCTTCCTTCATCAGCTGAAGGGCTTCGGTCCAGCCCTTGATGACGCCGTTGACGGGGAACCGGGCGGTCCGGCCGCGGGAGTAGGAACTGTCGAACTCGCGGCCGTCGGCGAACTGGCCGCGGTAGTGGACCTCGGCCTCGTCGGTGGCGGCGGGGGAGGCGCCGGTGCCGTCCTTTTCGACGCGGTATTTCAGGCCGCTGGGCAGGGTGGTCATGCCCTCCTCGGTTGGCTTGGGGGCGGCGGGGGCGGTGGTGCCGCATCCGGCCATGGCCAGGCAGATCAGGGAGGACAGACCGACCGCGAGACAGGTGTTCATGTGTGCGCTCCTTGCGTTGGTCCGGGATGGGGTCCGGCTGACCCGGTTGCCCGTCCCGTCCCGGGCAGTATGCCATGGGCGGGCGTGAAAGGGAACACCTGGGGAGGGGCCCGGTGGAGTAAGGCTGACGGCCAGCGGAGCGGTTTCTCTGCGGGGGAACTCCGGCCTTAAGAGGCCTGTCTGGAAAAGGGCGAGGAGGTCCAGGCCGCGGATGAACGCGGAAGGACGCTGATGGAGCGGATCGGAAACCGGCAGGAGTCTCCTGGCCTGGGAGGTTGTCCAAGCAGGAATCAAATGCCCGTGGGAGTGACGTTCACCCGGTGGTGGGTGGGGGGGCCGTGGGGCGTACCGGAACGAGGGTTCGGGCGGGCAAAGAAAGGCCGGCGGCCAGGGGGCCGCCGGCGGGAACGTTGGAGAGGGTTTCCGGTCAGTCGAGCTGGCCGATGTAGTCCTTGGCGGATTCGATGCGGGCCGAGGCCTCTTCGAAGTCGAAGGCCACGAGGTAGAACTTGGCGTGGGAGATGCGCTTGGAGAGCTGTTTGAAGGCGGGCTTCAGATGCTTGGGGGGATGGGCCTTGCCGAGGGCGGAGAGGGCGTGGTTGAGGTGGCCGACGGCGGGGATGACCTTCTTGTAGGATTTTTCCTTGCCGGCGAGGGTGTTGAGGGCGAGTTCGAGGTCCTTGTCGGCGAGGACGAGGAGCTTCTTGAGGAGCTCAGCCTGCTTGGCCTCCTTGGCGGGATCCTTGGCGAACAGCTTCTTGATGAACTGCCACAGGCCGCAGCCCTTCTTCTGGCCGGGGACCTGGTCAGCCTGGCCCGCCTGGTCGGACTGGCCGGCGTCGTCGCCCTGGCCGACCTGTCCGGCCTGGTCGTTCTGGTCGGCGGGAGCGCCCTGGTCGCCCGGGGCGGCGTCGCCGCCCTGGCCGGCCCCGGGGACGGGGGCAGGGGTCTGCTGGGACTGGCCGGCGAAGCCGGTCACGGGGGAGAGGAAGGAGACCATCAGGGCCACGAGGACCAGGAAACAAGCCTTTTTCATAATTCCTCCGGTGTGATGATTTGGCATGATCGGGAGCGGATGATGCCCGGGTAAGTGCAAAGGCTGTGCCAACCGAAAAGGCTGATCGCCAGAGGGGGGAACGGGTTGCGACGGGGCGGGGTGCGGGAATCCCGGCAGGCGGCTAACGGATTCCCGTCCGGGCTTTTCCACTTCCTTCATGTTTCACCCAGGAACGGTAGGGGCGCCCCTGCACCATGGTTCCCTGCGAGACGAGGCGCTGGAACAGGAGCCCGACCTGGGGCGACTTGCGGCGGTTGAACCGGAAGACGAACTCGTCGAGGTAGCCCTGCAGGTGCCGGCGGGCCACCCGCCCCTGGTGGGTGCCCAGGAGCCAGCGGCGGACCAGGGTGACGATGCGGCGGACCAGGGGCAGGGGGTGGGCGGGGTCGTCGGTGTCGGTCAGGCGGACCCGGCGGTAGCCATCGGGGGCGAGCAGGTCAAAGCCCGGCCAGGCGTCGGTTTGGATGAGGGCCCGCGGGAAGATCTCCTGCCGGACGAAGCCGAGCATCAGCCGGTCGGGGGCGCGGGTGATGTCGAGCAGGCGGATGCGGCCCATCTCGCCGTCGCCGGGGTCGACCTCGACCGCGACGGCCACCCGGGCGGTGCGCCAGCCCTCCCCCTTGCCGGGCCGGTCCCCTGCCAGCCAGGCGTCGTCGACCTCGACCCGGCCCTGCAGGGGTTCGCGTTCGAGCCGGACCATGGCCTGGCGCAGTTTCTGCAGCCAGGTCCAGGCCGTCTGCATACTGCCCAGGCCGAGGATGCGTTTGAGGCCGGCCGCGCTCAGGCCGGTCTTCTGGGTGCAGACCCACCACATGGCCCGGAACCAGAGGCGGAGGGGCTGGCGCGTGCCGTGCATGACGGTGCCGGCGGTCAGCGAGACCTGGCGGCCGCAGGAACCGCACTCGACCGCCTGCCGCTGGTTCGTCCAGCCGCGGCCGTGGCCGCAGGCGGGACAGCGGAATCCCTCCGGCCAGCGCTGGGCGCGCAGGTAGGCGGCGCAGGCCGCCTCGTCCCCGAACCGGCGCTCGAACTCCGGCAGGTCGCGGGGAAAGTCGGGAAGCGGGAACAGCTCCTTGGCAGGCATGCCGCCAGGATAACATGAGTGAAGTGGAAAAGCAAGGGGTGGGGAGGCGGCGCCCGGGCGGGA
>CAZKPI010000257.1:0-6867 GCA_964554555.1 uncultured bacterium | reverse complement strand
GGCCGAACCCCGCCCGGTGCCGGGGCGGTCGGCCGAGCCTTCGCTGGCCGAGCGGTTCCGCGACTCGAAAAGCCGCCTGGCCCGGTCCTCTCGGGTTCTCGGCGCGTTGTTCCAGAACGCCGCGCTGGAGGGCTTGCAGAACGGGGTGCTGACGATCGGTCTCGAAAGCGATTTTGCGGTCATCAAATGCCGCGAGCCCAAGACCCTCGAAACCCTCAAGTCCCACCTGGAAGCCGACCTGGGGCCGTTTCAGACCCTCCGGCTGACCGGGCCTGCCGACCGGCAGGCGGGAGGGGCTCCGGGACGGGAATCCGGCCCCGGCCCGGCCGGTTCGGCGGGGGCGAGGCCCGGGACCCCGGCTCCGGCCGGGGCGGCCCCCCCCCGCCCCGGAACCATCAGGAGGAGATCGCCAGGATCGACCGGGCGGCCCGCCAGGCCATCATTGACAAGCCGGCCGTATCCGAAGCGCTCAGCGTCTTCGGGGGAGAGGTCACCCAGGTCGAGAAGCCCTGACCCGGCTTCTCCTCAAAACCTTGATTCTGACAGGGTTTTCGGGGTTTTCCCCGAAATGTTCCCGACCGTTATCAAAAAAGAGATAGGCGAGGTTCCGCGGAGGGTATTCCCCGGACGCCGGCAAACCTGGAAAAACATCGGGAAAACAAGGGCGAAGGTGGCCATTCCGTCGTCGTTCCCTGCCCCCCGTCGATCAACATCGTGGTACAAAATTCCTGGTGGAGAATGTGGAAAACTTTGGGGATAATGATTCCGACAGGGGTTCTGATGGTGGAAAAACAATTTCTGGTGCCCCCTTGACAACCCCATTGAAAGCTGTATGAGCGGGGATGGCATTGGCGTCATCCGCTCTCCTGGCTGTCGGGCGTGACTGTACCTTCATTTTTGCGGGTCGATGGCGGCTTGGCAAAGGCCTGATGCGGGGGGGACGCCATGGAGAGTGCCCCCGAGGAAGCGGGCCCAACGGAGCGGGGTTCCCCTCTCGCCGCCACGGAGTGGACCCTTCGGCTGGGGAAAACGGAAAGGGCGGGGTTTCCCCCGCCCCGGTGAGGATCCGGTTGACGTCAGACGAACAGGTTGATGCCGGAGCCTGCGGCCGAGTCGAGGTAGGCCGCCACTCCGCCTTCCTCGACACCGTCGATCAGTTCCGACTTCTTCAGGCCCATGACGTCCATGCTCATGGTACAGGCCACCAGTTTGACCCCCGCCGCCCTGGCTGAGGCGATCAACTCGGGAAGGGGGGTGACCTTCTTGGCGTCCATGACATGCTTCATCATGGCCGTCCCCAGGCCGGCGAAGTGCATCTTCGACAGGCCAAGCGCCTCGGGGCCGCGCGGCATCATCATCCCGAACATCGATTCCAGGGCAGACTTCTCGACGGCGGGCGGATCCTTCCGGCGCAGGATGTTCAGGCCCCAGAACGTGAAGAACAGCGTCACCTCCATCCCCATGGCGGCCGCGCCGTTGGCGATGATGAAGGTGGCGAAGGCGCGGTCGAGGTCGGCGCTGAACACCACCATGGTCAGGCGGTTCTTTCCCCGGGTTCCCGCGGCGGGGGTCGGGCAGGCCACGGCGGGGGACAGGCCGGCCGCCGTCTTCTCGAGGAGGGCGACGTAGCGGCCGCCTTCGGGGGTTGCCGAAACCAGCCGGTTGCCCGACCGGTTGCACCAGGCGGCGGCGTCGGCCGGGAAGCCCGGATCGGTGGCGGTGACCCGCAGATACTGGCCGACGGCCAGCTGGTCCATGCGTTCCCGCATCTTGAGCAGGGGGCCCGGGCACTGCAGGCCGCAGGCGTCGAGGTCAAAGACGTCACCCGGCGGCTGGGGCATGGCCTTGGGGGTACTGCAGAAGGATTCCGCGACCGGCTTGGGCTCCGGGGTGCCCCGCATGGCTTCCTCGTGGAACATGCTCCAGGTCTTGTAGCCGCCGAGCAGGTTGCGGGACCGGAAGCCCTTCTGGGCGAGGATGCGGTTGGCGAGGTAGCCGCGCAGGCCGACCTGGCAGTAGAGGATGATCTCCTTGTCGCGGGGCAGTTCGTCGAGGCGGGCGCGCAGTTCGTCGAGCGGGATGTGGCGCGATCCCGGGATGTAGCCGGCCTCGTGCTCGGCCGAGGTGCGGGTGTCGACCAGCAGGTAGGAATCCGGGGGCAGGGCCGGCAGTTGATCGACGGAGATGGCCTGATGGGTTCCCGCCATGATGTTGGCGGCCACCATGCCGGCCATGTTGACCGGGTCTTTGGCCGATCCGTAGGGCGGCGCGTAGGCCAGCTCGAGGTGGGCCAGATCCTGCACGGTCATCCGGGCGAACATGGCGGTGGCCACCACGTCGATGCGCTTGTCGACGCCTTCACTGCCGACCACCGAACAGCCCAGGACCTTCCCGTCGGCCGGATCGTAGAGAAGTTTGAGGCTCATGGGATAGGCCCCCGGGTAATACCCGGCATGGCTGGCGGGGTGGGTGTAGACCTTGGCGAAGGGGCGGCCCAGGCGCTGGAGCAGTTTTTCGGAATGGCCGGTGGCGGCCACGGTCAGATCGAACACCTTGCAGATCCAGGTGGCCTGCGTGCCCCGGAATGGCTCGGGCGCCTTGCCGCAGATCGCGTCGGCGGCCAGGCGGCCCTGGCGGTTGGCCGGCCCCGCCAGCCAGACCATCGTCGGTTCCCCCGACACGATGTCGACCGTCTCGATGGCATCGCCGACCGCGTAGATGTGGGGGTCGGAGGTGCGCATGTGGGCATCGACCTGGATGCCGCCCCGCTTGCCGAGGGCGAGGCCGGCCTCTTTCGCCAGCTTGACCTCGGCCCGGACCCCGATGGCCATGACGATGGCGTCGGTCTCGAGCGGCGAAGCGTCGGCGAAGGTGATCGAGGTGCGCTTGCCGCCGCTGGTGATGCCGGTCACGGTCTGGCCCAGGCGCAGGTCGACGCCGTGGAACCGGAGATGCTTGTGGAGCAGGGAGGCCATCTCCGCGTCGAGCGGCGGCATGACCTGTTTCTCTTTCTCGATCAGGCTGACCGCCAGCCCCCGGTGGCGGAGGTTCTCCACGATCTCGAGGCCGATGAACCCGGCCCCGACCACGGCGACATGCCGCACCGGGTGGCTGTCGAGCCAGCCGATGAGGCGGTCCATGTCAGGGATGTTGCGGAGGGTGAAAACGTTCGGCTGGTCGATTCCGGGAAGGGGCGGGCGGAAGGGTTCGGCCCCCGGCGCCAGGATCAGGTCGTCGTAGTCGAGCGTGAATTCCCGGTTGTTCTCCAGGTCCATGACGATCACCTGGCGCCGGTCGGGGAGGATCTTCACCGCCTCGCACCGCACCCGCACGTCAAGGTTGAAGCGCTGGCGCAGGGACTCGGGGGTCTGCAGGAGGAGGTCGTCCCGGTTCTTGATGACCCCGCCGATGTGGTAGGGCAGGCCGCAGTTGGCGAAGCTGACGAACGGGCCGCGTTCGAGAACGACGATCTCGGCCTCCTCGTCGAGGCGGCGGGCCCGGGTGGCGGCCGAGGCCCCGCCGGCGACCCCGCCGATGATCACGATGCGTTTGGACATGGATGGTTTCCTCCTGAAAGTGAGTGTGTCGGGTGGCTAACGGGGGCTGATGGGAACCCGGCAGTGGTCCTGACAGGAGGCCAGGCAGTGCAGAAGATTGGCCAGCCCGGGGTAGGCCAGGGAATAGATGACATGTGTGCCCTCTCGCCGCGAGACCACCACCCCCCCATTCCGCATGACCTTCAGGTGCTGGGAAACGATGGCTTGGGGCTGGCCAAGGCTGGCCACGAGCCCCTGCACGGAGCAGGGGCCCGCGGTCAGACCCTCCAGCAGACGCAGGCGAAGGGGGTGGCCGACGGCCTTCAGGACCCGGGCCATCCGGGGCAGGAGAGCCGGCTCCAGTTTTTTTATAGGAAAATTCATATATATTGAATTTACTATAAATGTAGCCGGTTGGCAAGAAGGAAGTTTCGGGAAAATCCGAACATTCGGGGAAACCTGACCACATGGCCGAGATTCCCGCCATGTGGTCAGGTTTCCCCGAAATTCTGAGGCAAAACCATCCTGGGGATTTCCGGTATACTTAGGAAACGGGGATCTGGTCCGTCCCTGATGGCAGGCAGGAGGAGCACGATCATGAACGGTCGCTGGTGGGCGTTGATCATCGTCCTTGGGGTTCTGGCGGTCTTCCCCTCCCCGGCGGGGGCCAAGGATGTCGATTTCGATTTCTATTACCAGAAGGTCGATGAGGTCGTGCAGATCAACCATCATCCTGAGCCCCAGGGGTGGTGGGAAAAGACCAAGGCCTTCGGCCAGAGCATCTGGAACGGGGCGAAGCGGTTGTGGGAGGAGAACGTCGTCCGGCCCTACTTCCCCGGCGAAGGGGTGAAAACCTGGTATTCGGCGGACAACCACAACCTCGCTTACCGGGTGACCCGGGTCAAGGTGCGCGACGAGGCCCACCTGCTTGAATTGATGGGGGCCAAGGGCGACGAATCGAAGCTGTCAGACGGGCAGAAGGCGCTGTTGGCCTCCTTCCGGGCCGCCTCGTCGAAGGCGATCAAGGACCGGATGGCCTTGAACCGGTTCCGGTCGACCATCGTGGTGCATCTGACCGACACGACCGGCATCGACACCTCGGACCCGAAGTACAAGAGCATCCCGGAAGACTTCTGGCCTCGCTCGACCGGGCGCACCATCCAGATGTCGAGCTTTCTGTATGAATACTCGGGGTCGGAGGCCGACGCCACGTCGACCATGCTCCACGAGTTCTGCCACTCGCTCGACAACACGATCAAGGAGTTCCGGAATCCCTACGGCAAAGACGGGTCGCACTTCGTCAACGAGCTGACGGGCAAGCGCGCCGCGTTCGTCGAGGGATGGGCCGAGTTCAACGAGATGCTCGAGTCGAGGAGCGAGGCGAACTACGTGCGCAACTCCATCGACAGGATCCGGATCGAGAGCAAATCCGAGGAAGGGAAGTACGAAACCCGGGCGGCCAAGGATCTGACCGGCCTCCAGTTGACCGAGGTCGAGGGTGTCAACGCCAACATCATGTACGAGATGGCCACGAAACTCCCGGACGGCCGCCGGAAGGTATTCGCCGCGTTCGGGAAGAGCAACTATCCGTGGCGGAACCTGCGGCACCTGGTGCGGGCCCTGGTCAAGGCCAATCCCGGCGATGCCGCGGCCGTGGCGGAGATCCTCGACCAGGCCACGCTGGGCAAGCTTTCCGACAGCGAACTGCTGGATTTCCTCGGGAATTCGGACGCCGCAAGGGAAGCCGTCGCCGCGTTGCGGAAGGCCTCGGCGCCCGCCCCGTCCCCCGATGCCGCCGCCCCGAACCCCGTCATCGACCTGACCAAACCCGTCGTGGTCGGGGAAGGCAGTAACCCTTTCCGAGAGTAGAAACCGACGCCGCGCCCGACCTGAGCGGCCCCGAGGGGGGTTCCCCCCGGGCCGGTGGTCCGGTCAGGTCAGTTCCTTCAGCAGGGCTTCCAGCTGGGCATCGGAGAAATCCTCGTCTGAGGCGTTCTTCACCAGGAAGATCAGCTTCTTCAGCTCGAGCTTGGTCAGGGTCTTGCCCTTGGTCTCGAGCGATTCCGCCTCTTCCGCCAGCACCTTCTTGATGAATTTCTCCCGGCTCTTGCGGTCGGTCAGGAGGTGGTAGATGCGATCGGCCACCACCTTGGGATCAGCCATCTGGTAGGTGCCTTCCTGCACCTGCCGGGTGATCTCGGCAATGCGCTGCATGCGGGCCAGCTGTTGCTGCTGGAGCAGGCGGGCGGTCTGGTCGCCGGCGGTCCGGACCGGGGACGCCTTGGGGGCATCGGCCTCGCCGGCCTTGTCCTTGCCGGCCAACCGCTGGTCGAAGTCCCCCTCCTTGGACCGGCCGGCCTTGTCGGCCTTGTCCCGGCCCTGGGGTTTTTCGACGGAAATGGGCTTCTGCCCCGGACCTTTGATGGGGTCAACCATATCCAACTCCCTCGTACATCCGTGTGAAGTGCGCCCTTTTTGGGCCTAATTTCCCGCTTCCTACTTTCATTATCGGCAAAACGGGGGAAAAGTTGACCCCCCTCGGCAAAAAAAAGAGGAAACGGCCCCAGAGGAGAGTGGGGAGATTGACAGCCGCCGGTGAGGGGGGAAAGAGGCACCCGAAGACGGGGGGAACCCCGCAACCGGCTTTCGGAAGCCGCGCTTCCAGAAATTTTGGGCGCCGAGGGCCGGCCGGGGGGGAGGCAAAACCGGCGGGATTCCCGCAGACAGGGTGGAAGGTTTCCCCTCTCTGGCCGATGGAGATAGAGAAACCGCCGTTTGGGCGTGCCGGGCGGGCCCGTATCTTTTCCGTCAGGTACGTTCCGAAACGGGAACGAGGTGAAGCGAGATGCACAAGCAGATCACGGCCGGCGTCCTGATCCTCCTGGTGGCATGCGTCGCGGGGGCTGTCCTTCCGGCGGCCGCCGCCATCTCTCCCGCCAACCGGGAGCGATTCCTGGCCGATTTCCAGGCCGGGGAGGCGGCCTTCGGGGAGAAGCGGTATGACGAGGCCGCGACCCATTTTCAGAACGCCCTGGAGGTGAACCCCGATCAGGTTCGGCCCCGGTTCAGGCTGGGGCAGGCCCTGCAGGCGCTGGGCCGGAACGAAGAGAGCGTGCGGCAGTTTCACACCCTGCTGGAGAAGAACCCCAACCACATCATGGCCCGGGTGGGCCTGGCCCAGGGTCTGATCAACATCGGCCGGACTGAGGATGCCCGGCGCCAGCTCGAATGGATCCTGCAGGTGGAGCCAGAGCATGCCGAGGCCAGCCGCCTGCTGGCCTCCCTCGGCGGCGCCTCGTCCCGGCCCGCGGCCCCGGCGGCGGCGTCCCCG
>CAZKPI010000256.1:6182-6933 GCA_964554555.1 uncultured bacterium | reverse complement strand
CCCCTTCGAGGTCGGCGGGGGACAGGCCGGTGGTGGCGAGCACCCAGGCGGCCAGGTGGGACCGTGCGAGGGCGAACAGCCAGCCGTCGGTCAGCTGAAGGCCGTTGACGAGGAGGCGTTTCACCTGGTAGGAGGGGCCCCCGGGGGAGGTGGCGGCCAGTTCCACCGCGAAGGCGAGGGAGCGCATCCAGAACCCCGAACCCTGCAGGACGAGGATGGCCTTGTCGGTGTCGGGGAGGATCCAGGCGTGGTCGAGGGCGAACCCGCGGGCGGGGACCGGGGCCCAGCGCTGGAGGAGGGCGTTGGCCTCGCCGGCGGTCAGGTCGAGGGTGGCCCCCGGGGCGGCGGCGGCCGCTTCGGCCGCATACCGGCGGACCTTGTCGGCCAGGTTCCAGCGGTCTTCGCGATCGGGGCGGGGGGCTTCGGGCAGGGAAGGCTGGGTGCGGAGGCCGGTGATCAGGGGGTCGACGGCCCAGAAGAAGACGACCCCGGCGACGAGGAGGGCGAGGAGGGGGAAGACACAGCCGAACCCACAGCCGAGGAGACAGCAGGGCCCGCGGGACGGCGGGCGGGCGGGGCCGGCGGCGGGGGTTGGGGGCAACCCCGGGGTGCCGGCGGTCATACGGGGAGGATCAGGACTTGATGCCCGCGAGGGCGGTCTGCTCCTCGAACGACAGGAGATTGTCGACGTCGAGCAGGATGACCAGGCGCTCGTCGAGCTTGGCCACGCCGGAAATGTAGCGGGAATCGA
>CAZKPI010000256.1:0-6150 GCA_964554555.1 uncultured bacterium | reverse complement strand
GACCTGGTCGGAATACAGGCGGATGACTTCGGAAACGTTATCGACGACGAGGCCGACGAGGTTCTTGTTGAACTCGACGATGAGGATTTTGGCCTGGGCGGGATCGACGGCCGGCGGGAGGTCGAACCGTTTGCGCAGATCGATGACCGGCAGGATCCTGCCGCGCAGGTTGATGACCCCTTCCACGAACTTGGGGGCCTTGGGCACCTTGCGGATCTCGGTCATGCTCTGGATCTCGCGGACTTTGGCGATGGTGATGGCGTATTCGTCGGTTCCGAGGTAGAAGCCGACGACCTGGATTTCATGCCTGACCTGGGCCTTCTTGACCGCCATGCGGGTATCCTATCACGCAGGTTGGCGGGGGGCAAGTCCGGGGTTGGGGCGGGGTTGGGCCGGCGGTGGGCCGGGCGGGTTCCGCGGGGGCGTGCGCCCCGGGCGTGTCGGGCCGCCTCGGGATCGGCGGGGGAACGGCCGGCCTCGTGTCGGGCCGGGTTCGGTTTCCGCTTTTGTTTTTGGCGGCCTTATGGTTGAATACAGGGGTCACCGTCCCCCAACCATTTTTGCGGAGGAGGTCCCAGTGGATCTGAAGTATGTAGGAAAGAACATCAAGCGTCCGGACGCCGTCAGGAAGGCGACCGGGAAGGCCCTCTACCTCGACGACATCCAGTTGCCGGGCATGTTGTACACGGCCATCCTGCGGCCCGAGTATGCCCACGCGAAGATCCTGTCGATCGACACCTCGGAGGCGGAAAAGGGCGAGGGGGTGGTGAAGGTCGTCACGGGGAAGGGGTGCGACTTCCGGTACGGCGACAACATCCGCGACCTGGTGCCGATGGCCATCGACAAGGTGCGCTACATCGGCGAGCCGGTGGCGGCCGTCATCGCCACCAGCAAGCACCTGGCGAAGCAGGCGGTGAAGAAGATCAAGGTCGCGTATGAGCCGCTTCCCGTCTACGTCGATGCCCTCGCCGCCCTGGAGAAGGGCGCGGCCCTGATCCATGAGAACAGCGGTGACTACTGGCATCTTCCCGGGCTCGGCCCGAAGCCCGGCACCAACATCGCCAATCATTACTTCCTGAAGAAGGGCGACGTCGACCAGGGGTTCGCCGAGGCCGAGGTCACGGTCGAGGGGGAGTTCATCTACCCCTTCGGCTCGTGCGCGGCCATCGAACCGCACGGGGCGATCGCCTGGTTCCACGAGGACCGGACCATCGAAGTGTGGTCGTCGTCGATCTGCCCGTTCATCATCCGCGAGGAACTGGCCCGGGTCTACAAGCTTCCCGAGTCCGACGTGCGGGTCCACATCCCCGAGCTGGGCGGGTGCTTCGGGTACAAGTCCGACATCACCGTCGAGCAGACGATCGCCTGGATCGCCAGCTTCGTGCCGGGCCACCCCGTCAAGTGGGTCGCCAGCCGCAAAGAGGATTTCCTGAGCACCCTGCTGGGCCACGGTATGCGGGTCAGGATGAAGATCGGGGCGAAGAAGGACGGCAAGCTGACCGCCCTGCGCACCACGGTCTACCACTCGACCGGCGCCTATTCCGACACCGGCGTGCACGTCTCGATCGCGGCCGGCCACAACTCGGCGGGTGCCTACGAGTTTCCCAACATCCATCAGGATTCCTTCCTCGTCTACACCAACACCCCGCCGGTGGGGGCGTTCCGCGGCTACGGCCACCAGGAAGGCCAGTTCGCCGTCGAGCGGCTGATGGATATCCTGGCCCGCAAGCTGAAGATGACCCCGTTCGAACTGCGGTCGAAGAACTACCTGCGGCCGGGCACCACCTCGTCGCTGGGGGAACGGATGTACGTGTCGAGCGGCGATGTGGCCAAGTGCGCCGCCATCGTCCAGAAGGCCATCTACGGGCACGAGAAGCCGAAGGAGGACGACAAATACTGGTACGGGCGCGGGTTCGCCGCCCTGACCAAGACCCCCAAGGGGGCTCCGCATTCGTCGAAGAGCTGTTACCTGAAGTTCAACGGCGACGGCAGTGTTTCGATCAACATGGGCGGGGCCGAGGTCGGCCAGGGACTGCGCAACGTGGTGCGGCTGATCGCCGCCGAGACGCTGAAGATTCCGCCGGAGCGCATCCGGGTCTATACCGAGATCGACACGCAGTTCTCGCCGTGGGAATGGCAGACCATCGGGTCGATGTTCACCCTGCAGGGCGGCGGCGCGGTGGTCAAGGCCTGCCAGCGGGCGATCGCCATGTTCAAGAAGACGGCGGCGCAGGTTCTGCGGGTGGAGGAGGAGATGCTCGACTACGACGGCGAGCACGTCTTCCTGAAGAACGACCCGGCGATGAAGATCGAGGTGCACCGCCTGACCCGCGGCTACATGTACGAGAACGGCATGACCGCCGGGGAGGTGGTCCACACCACGTCCGACATGCGTCTGCCGCGGTATTCCGGGCCCGATCCCGCCACCGGCCAGGGGACGATGGGCGTGTCGTACACCTTCGGGGCGCAGGGGTGCGAGATCCGCATCGAGAAGGCGACGGGGAAGGTGATCATCGACCATTTCGCCAGCTCGTTCGACGTGGGCCGGGTGATCAGCCCCGAGCAGATCCGCGGCCAGATCGCGGGCGGCGTGATGATGGGCATCGGCGCAACCTTGTACGAGGAAGTGAAGTTTGACAAAGACGGGAAAGGGCTCAACCCGCACTACTCGAAGTACCGGTTCCCGAACATCAAGGATGCGCCGAGGAAGCAGACCATCGAGTGCGTCGAGACCCCCGAGGCGATCGGCCCCTACGGGGCCCGCGGCATCGGCGAGCATCCGGTCATCGGGGTGGCCCCCTCCATCCTGAATGCTATCCAGGACGCCATCGGCGTCGAGTTCTACGAGATCCCGGTCACCCCCGAGAAGATCCTGGCCGCTGTGGCGGCGAAGGGTTCCGGCCAGCCGGGCAAGGCCGGGACATCCGGCAAGTGAGGCGCCGGCGAGGCGAGAGAGACGAACATCATGGCTGAAACGATCACGTTCAAGGTCAATGGCGAGACGAAGACGGTGGCTCTCGAGGGCCACGAGAAACTGCTGGAGATCCTGCGCGACAAGCTGTCGCTGACGGGGACGAAGTGCGGCTGTGACGATGCCTCGTGCGGGGCGTGCGTCGTGGTGGTCAACGGCGAGGCGAAGAAAAGCTGTGTCTTTCCGCAGGCCAAGCTGGCCGGGGCGGAAGTGACGACCATCGAGGGGCTGGCCGGGAAGGACGGGGCCCTGCATCCGATCCAGCAGGCGATGATCGACGGCGGGGCGGTGCAGTGCGGCTACTGCATTCCCGGCATCGTCATGGAACTGTACGGGCTGTTCCGGAAGAACCTCGACGCCGGGCCCGACGAGATCACCGAGGCCCTGTCGCGGCACTTCTGCCGCTGTACGGGGTACGAGGCGATCATGGCCAGCGCCCTGCTGGCGCAAAAGTATCTGAAGGAAGGGAAGGGCCGGACCAGGAAGTGATCCGGCCTGCCGCGTGTCCCCCCCCGCCGCGGGGGGGGGCGAAGCGCGCGCAGCGCGCCGGTCAGAGAAGCCGTCGGCCGTGCGGCCGGGGCTCGGGCCGGCACCCATGGGCGACACCAACACCATACCAGGAGGAACGAGAAGTGGAGTTCGATCTCATCATCACCAACGCGCAGTTGCGCCGCCAAGAGGGCAAGTTCGACATTGCCATCGACAAGGGCGTCATCAGGAAGATCGAGAAGAAGATCGCCGGCAAGGCGAAGAAGACGATCGATGCCGGGGGCCGGCTGGTCACCGAGTCGTTCGTCAACACCCACCTGCACCTGTGCAAGGTGTACACCCTGCAGATGCTCGATTCGAAGGCCCTGACCTCGTACCACGGTGCCAACATGGGGGCGGCGATGACCGCCATCGAGCTGGCGGCGCGGGTCAAGGAGCACTACGATGAGAAGTGGATCATCAAGAACGTGCGCAAGGCCCTCAAGTCGGCGGCCCTGTACGGCAACACGCATATCCGCGCCTTTGCGGACGTCGATTCGAAGGCGAAGCTGATCGGGCTGAAGGCGCTGTTGAAGGCGCGCGACGAGTTCAAGGGCATCGTCGACGTGCAGGTCGTGGCTTTCCCCCAGGACGGCGTGGTGCGTGAGCCCGGTACCGTCGATCTCATCAAGAAGGCCATGGACCTCGGGGCCGACGTGGTGGGGGGAATTCCCTGGATCGAGTACACCGACGCCGATTCGCAGAAACACGTCGATGAGATGTGCAACATCGCGAAGAAGTACGACGCCGACGTGTCGATGCTGGTCGATGATGCGGGGGACGCCGGCCTGCGGACGCTGGAGATGCTGGCGGTCAAGATGCTCGAGCAGGGCCGGATCGGCCGGGCGCTGGCCCACCATGCCCGCGCCATGGCGCTGTATCCCGAGCCGTATTTCCGCAAGATCTCGGCCCTGCTGAAGAAGGCGGGGATGGGCGTGGTCAGCGACCCGCATACCGGTCCCCTGCACGCGAAGGTGAAGGAACTGCTGGCCGAGGGCAACCTGGTGATGCTGGGCCAGGACGACATCGCCGACGCCTACTACCCCTTCGGGCGGAACAACATGCTCGAGGTGGCCTTTTTGAACGTGCACCTGCTGTGGATGACCACCTTCCCCGAGATGGAGACGATCTACGACATGATCACGGTCAACCCGGGCAAGGCGATCAACCTGAAGGACTTCGAGCTGAAGGCCGGCGCTCCGGCGCACCTGGTCGTGCTGAACGAGAAGTCGGTCTACGAGGCGATCTGGAATCACCAGCCGCCGCTGTATGTCATCAGCCACGGCAAGCTGATCGACAAGGAAGCGATGCAGGCCGCCGACTGACCGGAACGGGAGGGGAACCGCCGGCGGTTCCCCTCCCGGCCGTTGGGGGGGCGGCAAAGGGGCACTTCCGACGTCGTGTCGATCGCGGGGGTAAAGCAGACCGGGGCGGGAGGACCCGCCCCGGTCTGACAACGGTGGAGCCGGCGCTGGCGCGGCCGGTGCCGGACTACTTCTTCCCGCGTTTCGGTTTGGCGGCGGCGGTGTCCTGGGCGTGGAGGATCTTGATCGCCTCGATGGCGGTCTTGATGGCTTCCTCGACGCCGACCTTGGCGACGATGGGGGCATCGTCGTAGGTCAGACCGATGATGGCGAGGACCTCGCCGGCGCGCACCTTGCGGATCGAGGAGACGACGAACAGGGCGGCCGATTCCATCGAGGTGGAGAGCACGTTGGAGCGGTACCAGGCGTTCCACTTCATGATGTTCTCTTCGGCGATGGGCAGGTCTTCCTCGCCCTCGATGAAGAAGGCGTCCTTGCAGTGGCCGATGCCGCAGTGGTGGCGCAAACCCAGCTTTTTCGCCCCTTCGCGCAGGGCGAGGGTGACGTCGAGATTGGCGACGGCGGGGTAGCTGAGGGGGACGTACTGGCGGGTGGTGCCTTCCTCGCGGACGGCGGCGGTGGTGATGCAGACGTCGCCGAGCTTGACCTCGCGCTGGAGGGCGCCGGCGGTGCCGACGCGGATGAAGGTGTCGGCGCCGAGCTTGATCAGTTCCTCGACCGCGATGGCGGTGGAGGGACAGCCGATGCCGGTCGAGGTGCAGGAGACCTTGATGCCGTCGATCAGGCCGGTGTAGGTGCGGTATTCGCGGTTGAAGGTGATTTCCTTGGCGGAGTCGAAGAAGGCGGCGATCTTGGGCACGCGGCCCGGGTCGCCCGGCAGGATGACGTAGCGGCCGACGTCGCCTTTCTTCATGTTGATGTGGTACTGGACGCCCTCTTTTTCCTTGGACGCCGCGTGCTTGGGCATGGGTTTCCTCCCCTTGATGGAATTGGAGCGGACGTGGAACGCCGTCATTCTGCCCGGGGCGGCGGAGGATGTCAAGGAGGCGCGGGGCAGGCGGGGCTGCTTCGGGCTGGGAAAGGAAGAGGGGGCCGGCACAACACCAGCCCCCTCGAGGGATGCGGACGGGGTGAAGGACTAGCGCTTGGAGAACTGCGGCCGCTTGCGCGCCTTCTTCAGGCCGGCCTTCTTGCGCTCCACCATACGGGCGTCCCGCGAGAGGTGCCCAGCTTTCTTCAGATCGGCTCGCAGAGAAGCGTCGGCTTCGACCAGCGCCCGCGCGATGCCGTGGCGAAGCGCTCCGGCCTGACCGGATTTGCCGCCGC
>CAZKPI010000255.1:6398-6973 GCA_964554555.1 uncultured bacterium | reverse complement strand
GGGGTCGGGGGTCAGGGGGACGAGGCGGGGGGCGGTTCCCGGGCCGGCCAGGCGGTCGTGGAAGCCGTGCCGGCGATAAAGGCCAGGCGGCGGTCGATCCAGTCGGCCTCGGCGGTGAAGCCGACCTGCCGGTAGAACGCGGCGAGGGCCGCATACCGGGCCCTGATGCCGAAGCCGGCGGCATGCTGGAGTTTGCGCAGACAGACGGGGCAGAGGAACATGGGCCGGGAGTCGCTCTCGGCGAGATGGTTCGAGCCGTTCATCAGGCATTCGAAGAACACGCAGTGCTCGAGGCCGAACATGTGGCCGGTCTCGTGGGCCAGCACCTTGCAGCTGCGGCGGAGGAGGCGGTCCTGCCACCCTTCCCCCCCGGGATACCCGTAGAACCCCGGGGAATATCGGGCGAAGCTGAAGATGCCGACCCGGTCTGACAGCGTGGCCTCGCCGAAGACAAAGTTCCAGGAAGGGTCGGGGTAGAGGTCATGCATGGTGATGGCGATCAGGGAGTGGACATCGGTTCCCACCTGGGGTTTGAGGAAGGTCAGGAGGTCGCCCGTCAGGAACTGGATCTGGCC
>CAZKPI010000255.1:0-6339 GCA_964554555.1 uncultured bacterium | reverse complement strand
GGACCCCGGCCTGGAAGAAGGCCGCGGGGAAGGCCGGCAGGGCGGGCAGGGAAGGGCTCCGTCCGGCCTCGAATTCCCAGAGGGGCAGGAGGGCGATGACCGTGCGGGGGGCCGCCAGCCGGTTTGGCCGTGAAGCCCGGTACCGGTCGAACCCCTGCCCCGCTTCCGGGAAGACGGACAGCCAGTCGCCCGGCCGGGGCCGGCCGAGAGGGACGAACCCCTCAGGCGAAAAGGCCCGCCGGTCCTCGGCGGACAGGCCGTCGAGCGATCCGATGGCGGACTCGATCGCGGTCACGGTGGGGGGGGTGAAGGGGCCAGGACGGAACAGCCAGCAAGCCAGCCAGACGCCGAGCAGGAGCAAACCCAGGTGCTTGACGGCTTTCCAGGCCATGCCGCGTCTCTCCCATCCCGATGCATCGGATTGCCTGACCCGCTCCGAATTCGCGCCGCCGCTCTCGCGGCCATCTCAAACCCGCGCCCGCGCCCAGGCGGCGCGGCTGGCCGGGGGAAATCCGGCCGCCGCGGCCCCGCCGGTGCGGCTCAGCCGTTTTCCGAGGTGCCGGGCGCGGTCGGGGCGGGACGGAGAACCCCCGGACCCGTTTCCAGTATACCCGAGAAACCGGCCGGTTCGGCGTTCCTTGCGGCCGGGCCGTCCCGCGAGGCCGGAACCCGGGTATCCCCGGGGAACGGGCCTGGCGGAAAGCCGGCCGGCCCGGGTCGCCGATGGCCGGGCCCCCGAAGCAGAGGATCAGGGGGGCGAAGATCCCGGGTTGATCGGGAAGTCCGGTTCCTCGGGAGAGAGTGTGCTACCATGGTCCCACTGTTGATTCGGGGAGGTGGGGCATGGCTCGCAGGCTCGGAATCCTGGCCGTGCTGGTCCTGCTGGCGGCGGGGGGCCCGGGGTTCCCGCCGGCCGGCGTTTTGGCCAAGGATCTGCAACAGGTGGATCTCATCGAGGCCCTTATCAGATCGGTGGTTCCCCGGGAGAACGGCCTTCTCACGCGGTACTCACTGCCCCAGTACGTCGGCAGCAAGGCTTTTCGCAACGGCCGTCTGTTTCCCTTCCATGCCGAATTCCAGATCGATTCCCTGACCACCGTCCTGCAGGTGATCCACCGGCTGTTCGTGTATTTCGAGATCGACATGTCGGTCTACCCCGGGCAGGGCTCCGCCATCACGTTGTTCGAACGCCGCGACGACCCTCTCGACCCGCAGGCCCGGTTCTTCCGGACCCGCTGGGAACTGGCCCTGTTCGAGGGGCGTCCCGAACCCGGGTATGCATTCCAATCCCTGTGGGAACAACCGTTCCAGGTGGAGATGCACGTCTTTGACGAGCGGGAGGTGTTCGCCTTCGTCGAGGCTCTGCGCGCCTTCCGGGAAGGGGGGGCCCGGTTCGACCTGTCAGAGCGGTTTTCCTTGTCGGTGACCCCCGACATCGACCCCGACGGCCGCGAGTATCTGATGATCCGGGTCAATCCCTTCCTCGTTCCCCCGGCCCCCCCGGGGAAGGGCGCGCCCCCTTCCGCCTGGGATGCCGGCGGCCGACTGCGGGCCGCGCTGGAACACCTTCTGCGCGTTCCCCGCTTCCGCAAAGGGGTGACCCCGCGCGGGCGTGACGAGTCGATCGATCTGTGGTTCCAGGAACTGCAGGCCACCACCGACCCCGACGGCACCCCTTGCTGGCATATCCAGGGAAAGGCCTTCCATCCAAAGGCGGTGACTGATTTCGTCAAAGACCTGCGCGCCAGCGGCTGGTTCGGCAAAGTCGCCATCGACCACCTCACCACCACCTACCTTCCCGGTACCGATCTCCTGCTGTCCCATTTCCGGATGGGCGCCCAGCCAAAGCCCTGAGCCCTTCCGGCCTCGCGGCAGGCGGTTCGGAACAGGCCCCGCCCCCGGCCGGCCCCCGTCGTGGCGATGACGGTCTTTCTTGACAGGGCCCGGCCATCTGGGCCATTCTGTCGCAAATCCCACCCCGAAAGGCAGGTAGCATCATTGAGCAAATCATCCGCGACGGGCTCCTCCTCGGCCGCCGGCATCCGCTGGAATCTCGGCGATTACTACAAATCCCCCAAGGACCCGGCCATCGAGCGTGATCTGAAGCAAGCCCTGGACCAGGCCCGGACGTTTGAGAAGAAATACCGGGGCATCTTCACCAGGAAACCCCCGGTGACCGGGAAGGTGCTGGCCGCGCTGGTCAAGGACTATGAGGCGGTCTGCGCCCGGCGTGACCGTCCCCACTTTTATGCTCATCTGCTCCATGCCGAGGATTCCCAGAATCCGGCCTATGGCAGTTTCCTCCAGCAGATGCAGCAGCGTTCCACCGAGATCTCCAAGCATCTCATCTTCGTCAACCTGGAGTGGTGCGCGGTCGATGAGAAGACGGCCAACAAACTGCTGGCCGACCCGGCCGTTGCCCGCTATCGCCATTACCTCGAGGCCGCGCGGCGGTACAAACCGCATCAGATGACCGAACCCGAGGAGAAGATCATCGACGAGATGGCGAACACCGGTTCACGGGCTTTCTCGCGCCTGTTCGACCAGATGCAGGGCGCCGGGAAGTTCACGGTCCGCCTCAAGGGAAAGGACCGCGAGATGTCCAAGGAGGTGGCCCTCAACCTCCTCTACGACCCGGATCGCGAGGTGCGCAAGGCCGCCGCCGATGGCCTGACCGCGGGGTTCGAGCAGATGATCAAGCCCCTCACCTTCATCTTCAACACCCTGGTCACGGAGCATGCGACCATCGACCGACTGCGCTCCTTCCCCGATCCGATGGCCAGCCGGAACCTCGCCAACGAGATCGACGGCCGGACGGTTGAGGCGCTTCTCGACACCTGCGATGCCAACTACCCCCTGGTGGCCCGCTACTATCGGCTGAAGGCGAAGCTTCTCGGCCTGAAGACCCTCTACGACTACGACCGCTATGCCCCCCTGGCGGGCGGTCTGCCCAAGTGCACGTGGAAGGAGGCGCGGGCCCTGGTGAGCGCTTCCTACCACACGTTTTCCCCCCAGATCGGGAAGATCGTCGATGAGTTTTTCCAGAAGGACTGGATCGACGCGGAACTGCGCGATGGCAAGCGCAGTGGCGCCTTCAGCTGCAGCGGCCCGGTCGAGGTTCACCCGTACATTCTGATGAACTATACCGACAGCATGCGGGACGTCAGCACCCTGGCCCACGAACTCGGCCACGGCGTCCACCAGTATCTTGCCCGCAAGCAGGGCTACCTGCAGTGCGACACGCCCCTGACCGTGGCCGAGACGGCCAGCGTGTTCGGCGAGATGCTGACCTTCCACCGCCTTCTCGACATCCAGAAGGACCCGAAGGTAAGGCTCGCCCTGCTCTGCGCCAAGATCGAAGAGGCGTTCGCCACGGTGTTCCGGCAGGCGTGCATGACGCGGTTCGAGCAGAAGGTCCATGCCTGCCTGCGCAAGGATGGCGAACTGCCGACCGAAAAGATCAACGCCCTGTGGATGGAAGCGAACAAGGCCATGTTCGGCGACTCGGTGAAACTGACCGACGGCTATGCCTTCTGGTGGTCCTATATCGGGCACTTCATCCACACCCCCTTCTATTGCTATGCCTATTCCTTCGGCGAACTGCTCGTGCTCTCGCTCTATTCCCTCTATCGCCAGGAGGGAAAGGCCTTCGTGCCGAAGTATGTCGACCTGCTGACGGCCGGCGGCTCGGAGAGCCCGGAGACCCTCGTCCGCCGGATGGGGCTCGACATCACCAAAAAGTCGTTCTGGAAGAAAGGGGTCGACCTGATCGCCGAAATGGTGCAGGAAGCCGAAGGCCTGGCCGCGAAGCTGGCGGCGGGACCACGGCAGTCCAGGACCTGACCCGCCCAGGAGGATGGGTACCCCTGGCGCCCTGAGGCAACCAGGGGAAGGGCATGGAAGCACCCCCGCCGCTCAGGCGGGGGTGCCTGGCCGGGGGGCGGTACAGGCCGTTCTGATGACCAGAGATTCCTGCCGACCTCATCCTCACCGGAGGACAGACCGGGAGGGATGGGAAAATCGCCCCAGATGCTGAGGAGAAGAAGAAGGGAATGGCAGGTGCCGGGCCGTCGGTTTGAAAAGGGGCCCTGAATCCTGTATTCTTTCCGGGAAAAGAAAAACCTTCTCCGGAGAGAAGGTCGGTTGTCCTGGGAAACCGGTCAGGCCGGGGTGATCACTCCTCGAACAGAGGCCCCCGGTAGAAGATGACGAACTTGCAGTGGGTGCAGTTCAGGGTGAAATAGGGGGACTTCCGGCCGGCATGGGTCCTTTGAACCATCGGGGCACTGCACTGTGGGCACAACATACGGTTAACCTCCTCCGTGACTCGTGAACCTTTGAACCTTCTTAGTCAAGATATCGACATTCTTGGCGGAAACATTTAGGGGTTGGGCAGGATTTATGAAAAAATCCCAGGAAACGCCGTCCGGAACCGCCCGCCTGGTCCCGCCGGCGCTGATTGTCCAGATCGTTACCGGCCTTCTGGCCCTGGCCATCATCTGGCTTGGGGTCCGGTTCGCCCGGCAGGAACGCCAGGGGCGGGCGGCGGCGGCGGGGGCGAAACTGGGGGCTCTGGCCGCGGTGGCCACCGATGACATCGCCCGGGCCCTGTTCGGGGCCCGTGATGCCCTCCGCCTGCTGTCCCGCCTGCCGGTCCTGCGCGAATCGCGGTGCGCGGGCTTCCTGGGGGAACGCGTGGACGGGGCGCGCCGGCTGGCCGCCGAGCTGACCGGGGTGATCGAGCATGGGCTGGGCCTGCTTCGGGAACGGGCGGAGATGTTCCAGCAGGACCTGGTGATCTGGCTCGACCTGTCCACGGCCCTGGTCCGGTTGTGGTTCCACGAGCAGGGCACCCTCGATCTGGCCGACCCCTGGGTCTCGGCGGGGGAAAGCTGGATGGCTTCCTTCCTGGGCGTGAGGGGAAGCCTGTACGCCCCGGCGGTCGATCCCCGCGTCCGGACCCTGCGGGCCGATGCGGAGCTGGCCCGGGAACTGGGGGACCTCGCCCGCGGATGGGCGGCCCTGCTGGTCGGACCCGCCAGCCTTCTCGACACCGCCTTTGCCCTGGGGCCCGCCGCCCTGGCCGATCCTCTCGAGGCGGAGCGCCTCCTGGCGGTCAGTCTGAACGACCGCGACCTGATCCGGTCGGTCACCGTTCGCGACCTGTCGGGGCGCGGCCTGGTCAGCGCCACCGAGATCGGCGAGGAGATCGACCTGTTCACCGGCTGGCTGGGACGGGCGGCGCGGGCCAACCGGTCGGTTTACGTCGGCCCGGTGACCTTCGACGAGGGTCTGGGCCGGCCCCTGTGGCAGATGGCGGTCCCCCTGCGGGACAGCGGCCGCCTGGTGTTCGGCCTCCTCACCGCCCGCATCGACCTGGGATTCCTGCGCGAACTGGCCGGCAAGGCCGGGTTTTCCGAAGGGGCCCACCTGCTGGTGGTCGATGAGGACGGGGTGGTGATCGGCCATCCCCGGCCGTTCATGATCGTCAACCAGGTGAACGCCGGCAAGGCGAACCCGGCCGTCAAAGCCGCCCTGCGCGGGGAAGAGGGGGTCGAGGAACTGCGGGTGGGCGGAATTCCCCATGTCGTCGCCTATCGGTCTCTGAAGAAGCTCGACCAGGCCTCCCTCCCCGGTTGGGGGGTCCTGGTGCTGGCCCCGGTCCAGGAGGTCCTCCCGTCGGGGTTCGCCGCGGGATTTCTTGCGGTGGCAGTTGCGGGCGGTGCCCTTTTCGTCTTATTGTATGGTTCCACCATGATCCTGTCCTGGGTGGAAGACGAAACCGGAGGCTGAGACGCCGTCGATGAATCCCGGTCGTGGGATGGTGCGGGCCGCCCGCTGGGCGGTCGTTGCCTTGTGCCTGGCCCTGCTGGCGCCCGGGGCGGATGGGGCGGGGAAGTCCGCCACCGACCTGATGGGGGAGGCCTTGAAATTGCGGGCCTCCGGCCGCCTGCCGGCGGCCGTGACCCTGCTCGAGGAGGCGGTGGCCGCCACTTCCAGCACCTCCCAGCAGACCCTCGCCCGCTTCATGCTCGGCGACTGCCTGCTGGAAGCCGGGAAGGCAGACGCCGCCCGCGACGTCTACCAGACCCTGCTGACCACCAATCTCACCGACGACGAACAGGCCGAGGCGCGGTACCGGCTGGCCCAGTGCCACGATCGGCTCGGTGACAACGAGGAGGTCCGGCGGTTGTGCGGGCAGATCATCCGACAACATGCCCGCAGTCCCTTCGCCCAGCTGGCGAAGCTCCTGCAGAAAGCCGCCGGGGCGAAGGCGCCGCCGGCCGCCACCTATGTCTCCGCCGAAGAGGCGGCCCGAACCCCCCCCGCGACCCGTCC
>CAZKPI010000254.1:0-6974 GCA_964554555.1 uncultured bacterium | reverse complement strand
CGGTGACCTTCCTGATGCGGCCGACCCCGAGCTGGCTTTCGATGGTCTTCCAGTCGGCCGCGCCGATCGTCTTCGTCCAGCGGAATTTGTCGCCGCCCTCGACGGTGGGATCACTGCAGAAACAGCCGGCCGGCGGGTTCCTGATGAAGACGCCGGCCTGCTCCTCCTCTGTGAGGTCGAGGGCGGGAGGGGTCGCGGCGTCCCAGATGCCGCCGAGAATCGGGTCGGGCTGGGTGGACCAGACCAGGTGGTTGGCCTCGCTGTGCCCGCCGCAGTTCGAGGAGTAGACCGCGCTGAGAACGGTTCCGTCCGGCTTGGCCAGGACCAGGCCGCGGGTGGGGGCGATCTTCTGGGCGATGGGGGCAACGAAGGCCGTCTCGCCGTTGTAGACCTGGCAGTGCTGTTCAGAGCAGGTGTCGAACCCTTCGGCGGCGTGGCGGACGCCGATCATGGCCATGATCTCGCCGCGCGCCGCCACGGCCTGGGCCTGCAGGGCGGCGGTCTCGGCCTTCGCCGAGATCTCGGAAGGCACGATGCCGGCGAGCACCGCGTCGAGGTCGTGCTGAAGGATGCAGTCGAGGGCGTCATGGGCGCCCCACCGCACGCGGAGGCGGCCGCGGTAGTCGCGGTCGGCGAACCCGTGCCAGGGGTAGCCGACCGCGTATTCGACTTTGTACAAACGCACCAATTGCGCCGGTTCGAGGACCAGTTCCTGACCGGCGGCCTGGACTTCGCCGTCGACCTTCAGGGTGACACTGCCCTGGGCGAGGTGGATAACCTCCTCGTGAACCCGGCAGTTCTCGCCGGCGGCGGTCAACGAGGCCACCAGGGCTTCGGCGGGCGCCGGGTCGTCGTAGACGGCGATGCCCAGCAGGAGGCGGCGGCCGTCGGCCACGGGGGTGGCGCCGTCGGGGCCGGTGAAGACCTGGCCCAGGGCGAGGGTGTGGAGGGTCCAGCCGGCCTCCCGCCAGGGGGCGGCCGCGTCATCGAGCCGGGCGGCTTCGCCGCGGGGCAGGTCGGCAACCACGACATGGAACCGCTTGACCGCGCGGGCGGCGAGGGTTCCCTGGATCTCGCCTTTCGCCCCCGGCTTGATCTGCCCGGTGCGCCCGCCCAACGACCAAGCGGCGCCGTCGGGGCAGGTGAACTCGAGGGTGCGCGGATACTGGGCGACTTTGATCAAAATCTGCCGCTCGCCGCCAGAGGCGGGAAGCACCGCGACAAGGAGACAACAAGCGACCACCAGGGCCAGCCAGGGGAACAGGCGCCGGCGCCGGCCGCCCCGTCCCAAACGATGCCCGTGGTCCATGCGGAGTGGTTCTGGCATGGGTTCCATACTCCCTACTTCGTACTCGAGGGGATCTTTGCCCAGGATACCACACCCCCGTGGGGGAATGGAACTCCGCACGGGTGTTGCCAGGAATTCCCACTCAGCGATCCCATGCTTCTCCGATGAACAGTGATTCCCGCAGGCAATGGCCCCATCAAAGAATCAAACCAGGGTTGCCCGGAAACCCGCCCCAGATCACATGGTGAGAATTGCTGTAACAGGCTTGGCGGGCTTGAAAAATCCGCCGGAGAGGGCTATACTGTTGCGACTTTCGAGAGGTGCGACTGGAGGATTCCGAGATGCCCATCAAGAAGGAACTGCTCGACATCCTGGCCTGCCCCGCCTGCCACGGCGAGATCGTCTACCATGAAGGCCGCGACGCCCTCGACTGCACCAAGTGCCGCCGCCGCTACCCCATCCGGGACGACATCCCGGTCATGCTGATCGACGAGGCCGCCATCATCGACGAAGGGAAAAAGCCGACCCCGTGAAGTCCGATATCTTCGTCAACATCTCCCATTCCCACATGACCACGGAGGACCTCGACTTCCTCCAGATCCAGGGCCTTCACCCCGAGCTGTATTTTTCCGCCAACCACATCGACGCTCTCACCCCACCTCAACTGCAACAGTTGGTCGAGAGCATGCGCACGCGGAACTTCCGCCCCATTTTTCACGGCCCCTTTTACGATCTGAATCCCGGCGCCCACGATTCCCGACTGCGGGCGGTGGCCCGCGAGCGGCTCACCTGGGCCCTCGAAACCGCCAAGGCCTTCGGCGCCCCGCAGGTGGTTCTCCATCCCGGCCACGGGCCCTGGGTTCTGGGCCGGGCCTTCCCCGCGTGGCTCGAACGGGCCCGTGAGACCCTCGGGGCGGTGATCGGCAAGGCCGGAGAACTCGGCCTCCGGGTGGCTTTCGAGAACATCTACGACCCCGACCCCAACGATCTCGCCGAGATCGCGCGGGCCTTCCCCGCCGATCACGTGGGGTTCTGCTTCGACGTCGGCCATTTCAACCTGTTCTCGCAGGTGTCGATGAAGACCTGGCTCGACACCCTCGGCGGCCGCCTGTTCGAGTGCCACCTGCACGACAACTTCGGCAGTGAAGACGATCACATCGCCGTCGGCGACGGCAGTATCAAATTCGGCCCGCTCATCACCTGGCTGAAGACCCAGGAAAAGATGCCCCTGCTCACCCTCGAGATGGAGCAGAAGACCCACGTCATCAAGTCAGTCCTGCGGGTCAGGGACTGGTTCTCCCCCGCCCTCGCCGAGGCCTGAGCCCAGCCCTCCTCCCCGCGCCCCCACGGGTTTTCCTTCCCGAAGGAATTCGGTCAGGTATCCCGCAGGGTTTCCCCAACGAAGAGAACTTCGGGGACACATGACCTTGTTCCAGGTCAACGGTATCAAGTCATGTGTCCCCGAAAGACGAGGTAGGGCCGGGGGAGGCTTCAGAGGCCGCGGCGCACCTTTTCGATCTGGTAGTAGATGACGGGCACGGCGACGCGGGTCAGACAGGTCGAGGCCAGCTCGCCGAAGACGATGGCGATGGCCAGGCCCTGGAAGATGGGGTCTGACAGCATGACCGTGGCCCCGATCAGGGTCGACAGCGAAGTCAGCACCATCGGCCGGAACCGGATCACGGCGGCGTTGATGACCGCGTCCTCCAGTTTCTGACCGCGTTTTTCCAGCTCGATGATGAAGTCGACCAACAGCAGGGAGTTGCGCACGATGATGCCCGCCCCGCTGATGAAGCCGATCATCGAGGTCGCCGTGAAGAAGGCCCCCAGCAGGGCATGGCCGGGCAGAACACCCGCCAGGCTGAAGGGAACCGGCAACATGATGCCGATGGGAGTGATGAAGTCCTGGTACCACCCCACCATCAGGATGTAGATCAGGAACATGACAGCGGCGAAGGCCAGACCCAGGTCGCGGAACACCTCGTAGGTGATCTGCCATTCCCCATCGAACTTGACCGCATAGCCGCTGGTCGTCTCAAAGGGAACCCGGGTGTGCCACTGCGCCACCTCCCCGCCGTCGGGGCCGCGCAGTCCGCCGATACGCTTCATCAGATCAAGGATCGGATAGACGGGGCTTTCCTCGGCCCCAGCCACGTCGGCGGTCACGTAGGTGACCGGCTGAAGGTTCTTGTGGAAGCGGCTCTTGTCCTTGATCTTGCGGCGCGGGGTGACGATCTCGCCGAGGGTCACACTGCGGCCGCTGGCCGGCGAGGTCACCCGCAGGGCCAGGATCGCCTCATCGCCCGACCGGGCCGGGCGCGGCAGACGGACCAGCAGGGCGACGTCCTCGCGCTCGCGCGGCATGTCCATCAGTCCGACGACGGCGCCCGCCACCCCGAGCCGGATGGCCTGGGCGATCTGGGCGGGAGACACCCCGAGCAGGGCGGCCTTGGTCTGGTCGACCTCGAACAGGGTCTGGGGCTGATCATCCTCGGTGTAGGTGTCGATGTCGACCACCCCGGGCGTCTGCTCCATCAACTGCCGCACCTGGCTGGCCAGGGCCTGCCGCCCCTCCTCGGTCGGCCCGTAGACCTCAACCACCAGGGTCTGGAGCACGGGCGGGCCGGGCGGCACCTCGGCGATCTTGGCATTGGCTCCGAACCGCCGGGCGATCTCCTGGACGGGGGCCCGCACCGACAGGGCAATCTCATGGCTCTGCCGGGTGCGTTTCGTCTTGGGGGCAAGGTTGACCTGCAGGTCGGCCATATGCGGGGAGCGGCGCAGGAAGTAGTGCCGCACCAGGCCGTTGAAGTTGAACGGCCCCGAAGTGCCGGCGTGCAGTTCGATGTCGGTCACCTCGGGAACGGTCTTGAGGTAATCGGAAATGGCCATCGCGGCGGCCGTGGTGGTCTCGAGGGTCGAGCCCTCCGGCAGGTCGAGCACGACCTGGAACTCGCTCTTGTTGTCGAACGGCAGCATCTTCACCTTGACGAACTTGAGCGGCACCAGCAGGACGGCCCCGACCACCAGGCCGACGGCGACAATGATGAAGATGATCCGCGCCTTCGGCACCCGGACCAGCGGGGTGATGATCGTGCGGTAGAACCGCTCAAACACCGAGTCGGGAATCTTGTCGTCCTGCAGGTCGGCTTCCGTCAACTGCGGGAACTGGATGAAGCGGATGCCCGCCCACGGCGTCACCACGTAGGCCACCAGCAGTGACAGCATGGCGGCGGCGGCGGTACCGATGGGGATCGGCTCCATGTAGGGCCCCATCATGCCGCTGACCAGGGCCATCGGCATGACCGCCAGGACGATGGCGATGTTGGCCAGGATGGTGGGGTCGCCGATCTCGTGGATGGCCTCCTGGGCAATCTCGGCCTTGTCGCGGCCACGGTTTTTCGGCATGCCGATGTGCCGGAGCATGTTCTCGAGCACCACCACCGCATCGTCGGTCAGCAGGCCGACCGAGAAGATAAGGGCGAACAGGGTGATGCGGTTCATGGTGTAGCCGAGCAGGTAAAAGGACCCCAGGGTCAGCGCCAGCGTCACGGGGATGCTGATCGCGCTGACCAGGGCGACGCGGGCGCTCAGCGTCAGGAACAGGATGATCATGACCAGCACGACCGCCTGGATCATGCTGGTGAACAGGTCGTCCGCCTTCTCCTGGGCGGTGGCGCCATAGTCGCGGGTGGTGGTGACCTGAACCTCTTCGGGAATGACGGTCCGGCGCAGGACCTCGAGCTTGCGGCGGATCTCGTCACCGAGGGTGATGGCATTGGTGCCGGGCCGCTTGGCCACCGACAGGGTGACGGCGGCGGCCGGCCCGCCCTGGCGCAGAGCTTCGGGCACGTCAGGCATGACCGCGGCGGCCGCCGGCCCGAAGTCGATGAACACGTGGTTATCGGGCTCGTCGGTGGCATCGCGGACCGCGGCCACATCGACCAGCCGGATCGGTTTGCGGTCACGCACCGCCACCACCAGCTGTTCGACATCGCGCCGGTCGCGCAGGAAGCCGCCCGCCATCACCGTCACCCGCTGGTCGGCACGGTCGAACTCCCCCACCCCGAACTTCGTGTTGGCCCCCTGCAGGGTCTGCATCACCTCGAAGGGGGAGACCCCGAACCCGGCCAGCCGGACGGGATCGATCTCGACAACCATGGCGCGCGGCATGCCGCCGATCAGGGTGGTGACCGACACCTCGGGGATGGCCTTGAGGTGGTCGGTGACCTGGGCGACGACACGGCGCAGTTCGTCGTGACCGTACACCCGGCTCCAGAAGGTCAGGGCCAGGAAGGGAACGTCATCGATGGTGCGGTTCTTGACGATCGGACCCACCACGCCAGGCGGGATGCGGTCCTTGTGGTGCTCGAGCTTCTCGGTGATCTTGACCAGCGACCGCTCGAGGTCCTCTCCGACCCGGAACCGGACGATGACCATCGCCTGTTCCTCGGAGACATTACTGTAGATATACTCGATGCCGGGAATCTCCCACAGCAATTTTTCGAGAGGCCGGATCACCCGGTTCTCCACCTGCTCACTGCCGGCTCCGGGGAGGCCGACGAAGATGTCCACCATCGGCACCACGATCTGGGGTTCCTCTTCGCGGGCGATGTAGGAGAAGGAGAAATAGCCGAACAGCAGGGAAACCATGACGAACAAGGGGGTCAGCTTCGAGTTGACCCACTTGCCGACGAAGCGGCCGCTGAAATTGAGTTCCATGGCGGGGTTCCTCCGTTACCGGCCGGCGCCGGCGGGGGCGAACCGGTCGCCGGGCCGCAGTCCGGACAGGATCTCGACCTGATCGCCATGCGTCCGTCCCGTCTTGACCAGCCGGTAGACCGTCCGGCCGTCGACCTGGACCCGGACGCCGTCGAGCTGGCCACGTGTCTCGATGGCGGCACGCGGGACCAGCAGGACCTGCTCCTCGCCCTTGACCACCACGCCGCGGGCATACATGCCGGAGCGCAGGCGGGGGTCGGCGGGCAGGGCGATTTTGACGAGGAAGGTGTGCGACAGCGGGTCGGCCCCCGGCACGATTTCGGTGACGACCCCGGCGAACTCGGTCCCGGCCACGGCATCGACCCGCACCGCCACGCTGGCCCCTTCCGGCAGATAGGACAGCAGGCGCTCGGGGACGATCGCCTCGAACCGGATCATGCCCACGTCCTCGACGATCAACAGGGGCACCCCGGGAGCGGCCAGCATGCCCGGCTCGATGCGGCGGCCGGTGACCCGGCCGTCGAAGGGGGCTTTCACCTCGGCCAGGGCCTTGATGGTCGAGACTTTGCTGATGCCGGCCTGGGCCTGGGCCGCCTTGGCCAGCACCTGGGCGCGCTTCGCCTGCAGGACCTGGATCTGGGAATCGGCCTGGGCCACCCGACTGCGAGCTTGGGTCAGGGCGGTTTCGGCCTGGTCGAACTCCTGGCGCGAGACCGATTTCTTGTCGAACAGGTCCTTGATGCGGTTGAAGGTCGCCTCGGCCAGGGCGGCCTGGGCCTGAGCCTCCTCCCGGGCGGAACGGGCCGTGGCCAGATGCCCCTCGACCTCGGCCCCGGCGGCACCGGCCTCGCTGAGGGCGGCGCGGGCGCCGGCCAGGTCACTGCCGAGATCCTGGGCATCGATGCGCACGAGGGTCTCGCCGGCGGTGACCGGATCCCCTTCCCGTTTGAGGACCTCGATGACG
>CAZKPI010000253.1:6766-6978 GCA_964554555.1 uncultured bacterium | reverse complement strand
GGGTGCGGGTGCATGGGTCGTGATTTGAACTCGGGGTGGAACTGGCAGGCCAGGAAAAAGGGGTGGTTGGGCAGTTCGATCATCTCGACCAGCTGTTGGTCTGGGCTGGTGCCGGAGAAGACGAGACCGTGGCGGGCGAGCCTGGCCCGGAATTCATTGTTGACCTCGTAGCGGTGGCGATGCCGCTCGTAGATCAGCTGGGTCTGGTAGAG
>CAZKPI010000253.1:4259-6756 GCA_964554555.1 uncultured bacterium | reverse complement strand
TGGGCCGCCCGGGTGCCCTCGGTGATGCGGCAAGGGTAGGCGCCCAGGCGCATGGTGCCGCCCTTGACCACACCGGTCTGGTCAGGCAGGAGGCTGATGACCGGGTGCGGGGTGGTGGGGGCGAACTCGGTGGAATGGGCGTCGGCGAGGCCGGCCACATGGCGGGCGAACTCGATGACCGCGCACTGCATGCCGAGGCACAGTCCGAGGAAGGGGAGGCCGGTCTCGCGGCAATGGCGGATGGCGGCGATCTTCCCTTCGATGCCGCGGTCGCCGAAGCCGCCGGGGACGATGATCCCGTCGAGGTCGGCCAGGAGCTTCCCCGGGCCGTCCTTCTCGAGCTGTTCGGCGGGGATCCAGACCAGGTCGTGGCCGACCTCGTGCGGCAGGGAGGCGTGGGTCAGAGCTTCGAGCACGCTGAGGTAGGCGTCGGCCACCTTGACGTATTTGCCGACCAGGCCGATGCGGGCCTTTTTGGGTTTTCGCTCGCGGAAATGGGCAACGATCTGCTTCCACCGGCTGAGGTCGGGCGGCGGGGCGGTCATGCCGAGACGCTGGAGGACGCAGGTGGCGAGGCCCTGTTCCCCCATCGACAAGGGGATCTCGTAGAGACAGTCGACGTCGCGCGCCTCGAGGACGCGGTCCTTGTCGATGTCGCAGAACAGCGAGATCTTGTCCTTGGCCTCGGGTGTGAGTGCCTTCTGGGTGCGGCAGACGATGATGTCCGGGGCCAGCCCGATGGCGCGCATCTCGCGCACCGAGTGCTG
Organism: uncultured bacterium; assembly: GCA_964554555.1. Lineage (GTDB taxonomy): Bacteria > Muiribacteriota > Ozemobacteria > Ozemobacterales > Ozemobacteraceae > Ozemobacter. The sequence goes on along the minus strand of CAZKPI010000253.1, from coordinate 5,989 downwards.
GGTCGGTTTCGTCTTCATCTCGCCGATCGCCTTGCTGAACGGGATGTAGGTGACGTGGATGTAGCAGACGTTCTCGCGGCCCACGTCGTTGCGCATCTGGCGGATCGCCTCGAGGTAGGGCTGTCCCTCGATGTCGCCCACCGTGCCGCCCACCTCGACGATGGTGACGGCCGCGTCGCTGATGCGCGAGGCCCGCTGGATCGCTTCCTTGATGGCGTTGGTGATGTGCGGGATCACCTGCACGGTGGCCCCGAGGTAGTCGCCGCGCCGCTCCTTGGCGATGACCACCGAGTAGACCTGGCCGGTGGTGACGCTGTTGTGCCTGGTCAGGTTGACGTCGATGAACCGCTCGTAGTGCCCGAGATCGAGGTCGGTCTCGGCCCCGTCCTCGGTGACGAAGACCTCCCCGTGCTGGTAGGGGCTCATGGTGCCCGGATCGACGTTGAGGTAGGGGTCGCACTTCATGATGGTGACGTTGATGCCGCTGGCCTTGAGCAGGGCCCCCAGCGAGCTGGCGGTGATGCCCTTGCCCAGGGAACTCAACACGCCGCCGGTGACGAAGACGTAGCGGGACATGCTCAAAGACTCCTTTCCAGCACGGCGCGCACGCGGTCGAGGTCGGCTTGGGTGTCGACCCCGACTGAGTCACGGGCGGCCTCCACCAGGCGGATCGGGATGCCGTGGAAGAGGGCCCGCAACTGCTCGAGGCTCTCCACGCGTTCGAGGTCGGCGGGGGGAAGGTCCATCAGGCGCAGGAGGACCTCGCGGCGGTAGCCGTAGACCCCGACGTGCTTGCGGGGCCGGAACCCGTCTCGCACGCGGGGGTGGGGGATGAGACTGCGCGAGAAGTAGAGGGCGTTGCCGGCGGCGTCGGCCACCACCTTGACGGCGTTGGGGTTGTCCTCGTCCTCGGGCCGCAGGGGGAACCAGAGGGTGGCCATGCCGACGGCGGGGTCGGCGAAGGCGGCCACCAGCCGGCGCAGTCCTTCCCCGTCGACCAGCGGCTCGTCGCCCTGGATGTTGACGAAAAGCTGTCCGTCGGTGCGACGGGCCACCTCGGCGACGCGGGCGGACCCCGACGGGTGGGCGGGGTCGGTCAGCATCGCCTCGAGACCGGCGGCCCGCACGGCGGCGGCGATCTGCTCGTGGTCGGTGGCGACGATGACGCGGGCGAAGGCCCCGCTGGTCAGGGCTCCCTGCGCGGTGCGCACCACCAGGGGTTGCCCGGCCAGGTCGGCGAGCATCTTCCCGGGCAGGCGCGTCGAGCCAAGGCGGGCGGGAACCACGCCGATGGCCAGAGGGGCGGTGGCGCCGCCGGCGCCCGGGCCGGAACCCCTTCCCTGGTCAGGCATCGCTCCTGCCCCCGTGCCCCTGGAGGATGCGGGTGGTGGAATGGGTGCCCACCAGGGGGAAGACCTTCACCTCGCCGCCATGCGCTTCGACCCAGTCCGCCCCGACGATGGTGTCGCGGGTGTAGTCCCCGCCCTTGACCAGCACCTTCGGGGACAGGCGCCGGATCAGCTCGAGCGGGGTGTCCTCGCCGAACCCGACCACGAAGTCGACCGCCTCGAGGGCGGCCAGGACGGCGGCCCGGTCGGCGAAGGCGTGCAGGGGCCGGCTGGGGCCTTTCAGGCGCCGCACCGATTCGTCGGTGTTCAGGCCCAGCACCAGCAGGTCGCCGGCGGCGCGGGCGTCCTGGAGCAGGGCGACGTGGCCCGGATGGAGCACGT
>CAZKPI010000253.1:0-4249 GCA_964554555.1 uncultured bacterium | reverse complement strand
GCGAAACAGCCGTTGGTGAAAACACTGCGGAAGGGGGTGATGGCGCGGGCCAGTTCGTCGATGCGGTCGGGCGGGATGAGCTTGCCGGGGGGAAGCGGGGGCACTCCCTCGCGCGGGAACAGTTCCTCTTCGATGCCCCGGCAGAGGCTGTGGATCAGGAGGGCATGGATCTCCTGGATGCGCGGCGTCTGCGCGGACGGCACGCGCAGGGTGACGTCGGCCAGGGCCGCCAGCTGGGAAGCCTGGCCGCCGGTCAGGCCGATGGCGGGCAGGCCCCGTTCGCGGGCGGCCTCGACGGCGCGCAGAACGTTGGGGGAGTTGCCGGAGGTGGAAATGGCGAAGACGACGTCGCCGGGGCGGCCCAGGCCTCGCACCTGGCGGGCGAAAACCTGCTCGAAGCCGTAGTCGTTGGCGATGGCGGTAAAGGTGGGGGAAGGGGCGGTCAGGGCGAGGCCCGGCAGGGAGGCGCGGTCGTAGCCGAACCGGCCGACCAGCTCGGCGACGAAGTGCTCGGCATCGGCGGCCGACCCGCCGTTGCCCATGGCCAGGACCTTGTTGCCGGACTTGAGGGCCGTCGTCAGCAGTCCGAGGGCGCGTGTGAAGCTCTCCTGGAGCGGGCGAAGGTCGGACCCGAGCAGGCGGCGGAGGGCGGCGGCATCCGTCAGGAAGCGGGGGTGGGTCATGGCGGCGCGTTCCTTCCTCAGCCCTGGTCGCTGACGTGGCGTTCGGGGAGGGTGATGCGGTCGAAGTGGGCGAGCACGCTGTCGGCCGAGGCGGTGGCGGTGCCGACGATGCCCACCACCACGCCGGCGGCGAGGTTGGCGATCTCGGCGGCCTCGGGCATGGTGCACCCGCCGGCCAGGGCCAGGCTGAAGGTGGCGATGACGGTGTCGCCGGCGCCGGTGACGTCGAACACCTCGAGGGCCTGGGTGGGGATGGTGAGCGGCTTCTTCCCTCTCTCGAACAGGCTCATGCCGTGCTCGCCGCGCGTGATGAGGACGGCATCGGTGCGGAACTGCTCGAGCAGGTCCGCACCGCCCTGCATAACGTCGGCCTCGCTTTCGAAGACCCGGCCCAGGGCCGACTCGGCCTCCCGGGTGTTGGGGGTGATGATCGAGGCCTTCTTGTACAAGGGGAAATTCTTCAGTTTCGGGTCGATGGCGACGAACTTGCCGGCCTTCTTGAACCGCTCGATGACCAGGGCCAGCAGGTCGCCGACCACCACCCCCTTCGCATAGTCGGAGACGATGACGCCGTCGAGCTCGGGGAGCAGGCGGGTCAGGTGGTCGAGGATGGCCTTCTGCCGCTCGTAGTCGATGGCCTCGGTCGCCTCGCGGTCGATGCGGATCATCTGCTGGTTCTGACCCAGGATGCGGGTCTTGACCGAGGTGCGGCGGCCGGAGTCGGTGACCAGGCCGGCGGTGTCGATGCCTTCGGCGCGCAGGGTTTCAGCCAGCTTGCGGCCGTTCCCGTCATCGCCGATCACTCCGAAGATGTGGGCCCGGGCTCCGAACGAGCGCAGGTTGGAAGCCACGTTGGCCGCGCCGCCGGCCCGCCAGGTCTCCTTCTTCACCTGGACGACGGGCACGGGGGCTTCGGGGGAGATGCGGTCGACGCGGCCCCAGACGAACTCGTCGAGCATGACGTCGCCGAGGACGGCAAGGCGGTGGCCGGCGAACTGGGTCAGCAGTTTCTTCAGGCGGGTGCGGGTCAGCATGGCGGGAGTTCCTCCAGGACGGAAAGTGCGATGAGGGGAACCAGCAGTTCGTGGTGGCCGGTGAGATGGAAGCCGGCGCCGACGCCCAGGCTGGGACGTTTGACGACGTTGGTGAGGGCGCGGTAGTGCATGATCTGGTCGGTGTTGACGGTGGTCATGCCCTCGAGGGTGCGGCCGAGGTTGTGGGCGCGGGTGACCGCCTTGAGGAACACCTCGGGGAGCAGGACGGCCGAGCCGAGGTTCCAGTAGACGCCGTGGTCGAGCTGTTCGACCTGGTCGCAGAAGATCTCGAAATCGCGGAAGGTGGCGGCCCCGAGCGCCGCCCCGTCACAGGCCGGGTGCAGATGGATGAAGTCGGTGCCGATGGCGACGTGAACACTGCAGGGGATGCCGCGCCGGCCGCACTGCCACAGCAGGCTGACCTCCCGGTGGGGGAACCGGTCGGGCCGGGCGTCGATGTAGCGGTAGAGCGCTTCCCCGAGACCCTGCCCGGCGGCCGCCCCGGCCGCGATGGCCTCGCCCATCCAGGCGCCGGTCTCCTCGACACAGCCGAACCGGCCGGCTTTCAGTTCCTTGGCCACGTCCTCGGAGGTCTCCCCGAAGGCGGCCAGCTCGAAGTCGTGGATGGACCCCGCCCCGTTCAGCGCGAGGGCGGTCAGCCCCTTGCGCTCGAGCAGGGCGATGAGAAACGGCGCCAGGCCGCACTTGATGACGTGGGCTCCCATCCCCAGCACGACCGGCCGCCCGGCCCGGCGGGCGGTGACCATGGCGGCCACGATCTGCCGGAAGGTGGTGCCCGCATGGATGCCGGGCAGGGCGTCGAGAAGGGGCCTGATCGAATACCCGGCGGCGGGCAGGCGGCCGAAATCGGCCAGCTTCACGAGGTTTTGCCGCTGAGCCATGGGATACGTGCTGATGCGTCGTTTCATGCCGGTTTCGCTCCGAAAGGGGCAATCTAACACCTCCCTTCCGGTGAGTCAAACCGCGGGAAGCCCTGATGCCGGGAGCATCACCCCCGATCGGCCGTCGGAGAGGCAGGTTTTCCAAGGCCTTCCGGCTGAGGGGGGGATGATTCCGTCTCGCCCGGCGGCGCCGCGACCGTCCCGGCAGGCATCATGACGTCCCCTGCCGCGGGATCATGGTGAACACCGGGGATCCATGATGAATCGGTTTGCCTCGTCCGGTGCCCTCTGCTATAGTGGTGTCACTCGAGGGGCGGCCTCCCCCGGGTCCCCAGGGCGGAGGCGGGTGGCGTGCCCCGCACAAGGAGGATGCCCATGAAGACCGTCGTCGCCCGTCCGGGCGCGCTGTTGTGCCTGGTGGTGACCGTGGCCCTGGTGACGGGGTGCGGGGCGGCCCGGACCCCGACCGCCGAGCCCAAGCTGAAGGTCGAGAAATTCGGGCCTCAGCAGGGCCTGCCGCACGAGTCCATCACCGCCCTGGTCAGTTTCGGCACCCAGCTCTGGGCCGGCACCAAGAACGGCCTGGCCCGCTTCGACTCGGTCAACTGGCAGGTGCACGTCCTGAAGAACACCAACGCCCTCGGGTCGAACATCATCGAGAACCTGACGGTGGCCGACAACGCCGTCTGGATCGCCACCGACAATGGGGTCTGCCGGACCGACGGCACCAACTGGGCCAGCATTCTGACCGGTTCGCGGGCCCGGGCGGTGACGGCGAAAGGCAGCGAGATCGCGGTGGCCACCGCGCACGGCGTGGAATACACCACCGGAGGGTCGTTCATCACCCTTTCCAAGGAGACCGCCGGCCTCGTCTACGACGAGGTCCAGGCCCTCTGCTACGACGCCAGCGGCAAGCTCTGGGTCGGCACCCGGGCCGGCATGGGACAGCTCAGCGGCCAGACCTTCCAGACCTTCACCGGGCCGGCCCAACAGCCGATGGGGTCCTCGCTGGTGGACATCCCGCCCAACCCGCCCACCTGCCAGCTGATCGGCAACAACATCAATGCCATCGTTCCCTACAAGGGCAAGCTGGCGATCGCCACCACCTCCGGGCTCAGCATCACCGATATGGGCAGTCAGTGGGTCTCCTACACCAGCGCCCACAAGAAATGGGTCCAGCGCGCCGGCAGGATCTTCGAAGAGCAGGCGCCTGGCAACAGTCCCCTGCCCGGGGCTTCCATCACCGCCCTGGCCGTGGCCCCGGGTGATGCCGCCCTGTTCGTCGGCACCAACAAGGGCCTGGCCATTCTCAAGGGCGATCAGTGGCTCGACCTCGAGGGGCGCCTGTCGACGGTTCCCGTGGGTCCGATCACCGCGGTGGCCATGCACAACGCCGACCTGTGGGTGGGCACCCAGAACGGCCTCTACCGGATCGAAGGCATCGCCGGCCTGATCACCCCCGCGGGGTCCTGACCGCCATGCCCGCCCGGCCTCCTGCCGGCTGTTCCGCGCCGGCCCCGACCGCCCCGATTCCGGAAGGCCTCCCGCCGGACCCCCGAAGCGCCCGCCGCCCCGGGCCCGTCGCGCGCCCCGCCAACGGGTCCTCCCGCGCCGTCATCGCCGGCGCGCT
>CAZKPI010000252.1:0-6992 GCA_964554555.1 uncultured bacterium | reverse complement strand
GCCCGCCGCACGGCCGGATTTCCGGGGGGAGGTGCTCGACCAGGATGATCTGGTCGCGGGTCAGAGTGCAGACCTGGTCGATGACGTTCTTCAGTTCGCGCACGTTGCCCGGCCAGGAGTAGGCGGCCATGGCGGCCAGGGCTTCGTCAGAGAGCACCTTGGGCGTGGCTTTCTTCTGATTGGCGAACTGCCCGGTGAAGTAGCGGGCCAGCAGGGGAATGTCCTCCTTGCGCTGTCGCAAGGGGGGCAGGCTGATCTCGATGACCTTGATGCGGTGGAACAGGTCCTCCCGGAACCGGCCCTCCTGGATGGCCTTGCGGAGGTCCTTGTTGGTGGCGGCGATGATCCGCACATCGACCTTGATCCGCTTGTTGCCCCCGACCCGCACGATCTGCCGTTCCTCGAGAACCCGCAACAGCTGGGCCTGCATCTCCAGGCTCATGTCACCGATCTCGTCGAGAAACAGGGTACCGCCCTGGGCCAGCTCGAACACGCCGGACTTGGCGCCCACCGCCCCGGTGAAGGCCCCCTTCTCGTAGCCGAACAGCTCCGACTCCATCAGGCTTTCCGTGATGGCAGTGCAGTTGATGGCCCAGAAGGGCTTGGCGGACCGGTCGGAGTTGTAGTGGATGGCCTGCGCCACCAGCTCCTTGCCCGACCCCGACTCGCCCGTGACCAGGACGGTGACGTCCTCGGCGGAAACCCGCCCGATCAGTTTGTAGACCTCCTGCATGGGCGGGCTGTTGCCCTTCAGGCCCCCGCTCATCGAAACCGCCGCCTGGACCGGCAGGTCGGCGGCGGCCCGCCGGGCGGCCAGACCGCGCGAGATGAGCAGGATTCGTCGATGTTGAACGGTTTGGTCAGGAAGTCGTACGCCCCCAGTTTCATGGCCGATACGGTGGTCTCCATGTCGCTGTAGGCGGTCATGACGATCACCTGGGCGTCGGGCCGGAGCCCGCGCACCTTTTCCAGGACCTGCAGGCCGTCCATTTCCGGCATGCGGATGTCGAGGAGGGTGAGGTCGGGCTGGAAGGACTTGAACAGGGCCAGCCCCTTGGTGCCGGTTTCGGCCAGGGCGACCTCGTAGCCGGCCTTGGTCAGGGTCTTTTCGAACGCCCACCGGACGCTGTGTTCGTCATCCACGACCAGGATCTTCGCTGGCTGGGTCATCTCAACAGGTCTCCTCTTCCGTCTTGCCGGCGCCGGGTTCCCCCGGCCCCCCGGTCTCGTCGTCCCGGAAACCGCGCCGCCCGACGGTGTCCTCGAGGGTGTAGAAGCGGTCTCCGTACAGGTATACCACCTGGAAATCCCGTGGGGTGCGGCGCAAGGTCTGGTTGAGGACGGACCGCACTTCCTCCTGGGAGTAGCGCAGGGACAGGTGGAAAAGCAGAAGGGTCTTCACGCGGGCCGCGGCGGCGGTCTCGAGCACCTCGTCGAGGATCGAGTGCTGGTGGAAGTTGCGCTCGTCATCCTCGCGCTGAAGGTAGGTGCATTCGTGGCAGAGGAACAGGCTGTCGGCGACGGCCTCGGGATTGATCGGCCGCGAATCGCCGCCGTAGGTGAAGATGATCTGCTCGAACCGCTCCACGACGTGATCCTTGCCCTGGCTCCAGATGGCCTGGTTGATCTCGTGCTGGGGCCGGCCCGCGAACTCGGGGCGCAGACGCGACCGCCCTTCGAGGATGTTGAACCCGAGGCTGAGCTGTTTCTGGGAATGCTGGGTGCGGAAGGCCCGCAGGTGCGTCTTGCCCCGGCGGTCCTCGAGGGCCACGGTCTGCCCGGGCTCGAGGGACCGCCAGCGCAGGGGGAACGACAGCTCGCTCTGGGTCTGGGCCAGGTAGCCTTTGACGATCTCGATCAACGGGTTGCCCTGGGGATGCCAGATCTCGAGTTCCGTGGTCTGGTCACCCGCCCCCAGGTTCCGGATGTTGACCAGGTTGATCAATCCCGCGATGTGATCGGCATGTCCGTGCGACAGGAAGACTTTGCGGATGCCGAACACCCGGTTGAGCAGAGAGGTGGAGATCCCCTCCCCCGCGTCGAACAACACATTGAACCGCCGGTGGTAGAGCCAGGTCGAAAACAGGGCGCGCGAGAAACCGCGCAGTTGGTCCTGGAGCGGAAAGGGGGCCCTGGGCATCACAGTTCCTTGAAGGCCTGCGGGTTTTTCACCTTCGACATGGCGACGTCGAAGGAGATGCGCCCCTGCTGGTAGAGGGTCTTGAGCGACCGGTCCATGGCCACCATCCCGAACTCACTGCCGGTCTGGATGAAGGTGTCGAGCTGGGTGATCTTGTTCTCCCGGATCAGCCGCCGCACCGCCGGGGTGGCGATCAGCAGTTCGAAGGCGAGCACCCGCCCATTCTTCTCGACGGTGGGCAGGAGCTGTTGGCTGATGATGCCCTGCAGGGAGGTGGCCAGCTGGATGCGGATCTGCTCCTGCTGGTGGGGTGGGAACACATCGACGATGCGGTCGATGGTCTGCTGGGCGTCGCTGGTGTGGAGGGTGGCGATGACCAGGTGGCCGGTCTCGGCGGCCGTGATGGCGGTCGAGATGGTCTCGAGGTCGCGCATCTCGCCGATGCCGATGATGTCGGGGTCCTGGCGCAGGACGTGGCGGAGGGCGGTGGCGAACGACCGGGTGTCGCAGTGCACCTCGCGCTGGAGGATGATCGACTTCTTGTGCTTGTGGATGTATTCGATGGGGTCCTCGATGGTCAGGACGCGGCACCGGCGCTCCCGGTTGATCTGGTCGATGAGGGAGTTGAAGGTGGTGGTCTTGCCCACCCCGGTCGGACCGGTGACCAGCACCAGGCCGTTGGGCCGCCGGGACAGTTCGACCGCCGCCTCGGGCAGGCCCAGTTCCTGCAGGCTTTTGATCTGCGGGGCCACGATCCGGATGGAGGCCTCGACGAACCCCTTTTCCTTGAAGATGTTGACCCGGAACCGGCCAATGCCGGGCATCGACAGGGAGAAGTCCAGCTCCCATTCGTCCTCGAACTTGGCGATCTGGTCGGCGTTCAGGATCGAGTAGACCAGGTGCTGGCAGGTTTCCCCGTCCAGGTTGTCGAAGGGAAGGGTGACAATCTCGCCGTGGATGCGGGCGGCCGGCGGCAGACCCACGGTCAAATGGAGGTCAGAGGCGTTCTTGTCCAGGCAGACCCGCAACAGCCGGTCGAGAGTCAGGCCGTCAAGCATCGTCCGTTTCCCCTTCCGCCCGCCGCCGGGGCGGACCTTCCCTGGGACCGCAGATCGTCGCGGGGTCTGCGGCTGGAGCCGGCCGCCCCAGCAAGGAGGCGATCTCGGCCAGTTCCTCGTACAGGTCGGTGATGACCACCGTCCCGTCGGGCTCGATCAGGATCTGCGCCTCAACCCTTGAGGCGGGTCTTCTGCTCGGTCTCGACGGTCGTCGAGTAGTATTCGCTGGTGTACTTCTGGTCTTTGACCTGGGCATGCAGGATTTCCTTCAGGATCTTCACATAGTCTTCGCACTTCTTGCCGAACCCCTCCAGGTGCAGTTCCACCTGGCCGTCGGGCTTGATGGTCACCGAGATCTGTTCCTTCTTGGTCATCGGCCGGTCACTCCTTTCCACAGCCGCCGGACCCACCCGAACAGGGAATCGAGGGGACCGGCGTTCAACGTCCGCGCGAAGGCGTCAGCATACTTTTTCCGGTGCGGAACCAGTTTGGAGGCCCGTTCGAAGGCCTCCCTGGCCTCGCCGGGGAAACCCAGGGCCTCGTGGCACTCCCCCAGTTCGAACCAGGCCTCGGCCAGGTCGGACTGGGTCGACAGCACCTTCTTGTAGACAGGGACCGCCTTTTCGTACCAGTCGGCATTCTTGTACCCCTGGGCGACTTTGAGGGAGATCAGCCAGTCGGTGGCACCGATCTCGCGGGCCTTGTTCATGCAGAACTCCGCGCTGGCGGAATTGGTGCGGGCCAGGATCTCGCCGCGGACCACCCAGGGGAACCACCCGACGCGGTCGGCCTTCATGCTGCCGTCGGAGAAGGCCAGGGCCTCGGCGGTCTGCCCGTGCCGGGCCAGAGCCAGGGCCCGGGCCGCCTGGACGTCGGGGCTCTTGCCGAAGGTCTTCTGGGCCTTGACCGCCCAGGTCAGGGCCTCGGGGTTCTCGTTCATGTCGAGCAGACAGCGCAGTTGTCCCACCCAGGCGGCTTCGATCCCATGGTCGAGGCCGAGGGTGCGGGAATACAATTTGAGCGCCTTTTCCCAGTCCATCTTCCGGTAGGCCTCGTCGGCGAGCCGCAGGATGTACTGCGGGTCGGTGGGGTCGCCGCCTCCCGTCTCGGGTGGCTCCGCCCCCCCCTCCCCCGGGGGGGTGGAGGGGTTCTCGAACTCCAGCCACTGGAAGCGGCTCAAAGGGTTCCGGTCTCCCCCGTCACTTGCGGACGACCAGGCGGATCGTCTGGTCGGCCTCCACCTTTTCCTGGGCCAGGGTGAACCCGCGCTTCTTCAGTTCCCGGGTGATCTTCTCGTAGGCATACTGCTGGGACACCCGGTTGAGCAGGTCGCGGCCCAGGCGTTCCAGTTCCTGGTCGGTCTTGCCGCGACCGACGACGCACATCTTGTGGTCGCCGCGCCCGGTCTTGGTGAAGGTGACCTTGAACCCGTTGCCCTCGAGGACGATGTCATCCCCTTCGTCGACGGTCTCGCCCAGGGCGTAGTTCTTGGGCAACCCCACCTCGACCGTGGTGTCCTCCTGGGCAGCCTGCTTCCCCAGCGCTTCGGCCGCCGCGACGGCCTGCAGACCGAGGGCGGCCCCCGCCGCGGCGACGGCGGTGGCGAAGGCCGGCCCGCTCAGAATGGTCGGAACCAGAACCACGAAACACGACATGCTCGTTCCTCCTGTGGGGCGGCTCAGCCGATCTCGAGCGCCCGGTGGGTCTTGAAGGCCGCCTGGGCGGGCTGGCAGGCCGAGGCGGGGCGGGCCCGTTCGGAAGCCCATTTCCGCAGATCCTCGATTTCCTCCTTCATCGTCTTCGACAACGGGAAGGTCTCCGCCAGGGCTTTGGCGATCAGCTCGGTCGAGAGTTCCTTGTCCAGGGCGAAGGCCTCGTAGATGGCCGAGCTGATGGCCTCCTCGATCTCGGCGCCCGAGTAGCCCTCGCTCCGGTCGGCCAGCAGGTCGAGGTCGAACGTCTGCGGGTCGCGCTTCTTCTTGGCGAGGTGGATGGCGAAGATGTCTTTCCGCTCGGCCGGCAGGGGCAGATCGACGAAAAAGATGTCGTCGAAGCGGCCCTTCCGGAACAGCTCGGGGGGAAGATCGCGGATTTTGTTCGAGGTGGCGATGACGAACACCGGCGAGGTCTTCTCCTGAAGCCAGGTCAGGAAGGTGCCGAAAACGCGGCTGGTGACCCCGCCGTCGGAGGCCCCGGACGATTGCACGCCCGCGAAGGCCTTTTCGACCTCGTCGACCCAGAGGATGGCGGGGGCCACCGATTCGGCGGTGCGGATCGCCCGGCGCACGTTCTCCTCGCTCGAACCGACCAGGCCCGAAAAGATCCGGCCCATGTCCAGCCGCAGGAGAGGCACGTTCCACAGACTGCTGACGGCCTTGGCCACCAGGCTCTTGCCGCACCCCTGCACGCCCAACAGCATGATGCCCTTGGGCGGGGTACAGCCGAAGGCCCGGGCTTTCTCGGAAAAGGCCTGGGCGCGCTTCGACAGCCATTCCTTCAGGTTTTCGAGACCCCCCACGCTCTTGAAGGCCTCGGTGGCCGCGTAGAATTCGAGGATCCCGCTCTTGCGGATGATCTGTTCCTTTTCCTGCAGGATGGCGCGGAAGTCCTCGCCGTCGAGCTTCAGCTGGGCGATCAGGGTCTTGGACAGGACATTCTCGACCTCGCGCAGGGTCAGGCCGGAACAGGCCTTGATCAGCCGCTCGCGATCCGCCTGGCCGAGGTTGATGCGGACCTTGGGATTGCCCTTCACCAGCTCGATCATCTCGTCGATTTTCTGGCTGATCTCCGCCGGCGTGGGGAACCCGAACTCGATGACGGTGATCTCCTTTTCCAGTTCACAGGGAATCATCAGGCTGGGCGCGATCAGGAACAGGGTCCGCGGGCTGTCCCGCAGGAAGCCGGCCAGTTCGCGCAGTCGCCGGACGATGCGGATGTCCTGTTTCAGGAAGGGGTGCAGGTCCTTGAAGATGAAGATGGCGTTCTCGACGTTGTCGATGACCGCATTCATGGCCTCGTACGGGTCGGTGGTGGCTTCCGAGACTTTCTTCTTCATCTGCAGGTCGGTGCCGGATTCGAGCAGGCCCCGGGTCAGCGACCAGCTGTAACACCGCTTGTTCTGCCGCCGCGCCACCTCGGCAATGATCCGCTCGGCCCGCTCCTCTTCATGGGTGACCATGTACAGAATGGGGTACTTGGCCCGGACCAGGATGTCGATCTCCTGGACAACGGACCCCGGAAACAGGGCAGGCGGTTTGGTCTCTCCGGGGGCGGCCGGCGGGCGGGCACCCTGGGCGGACGGACCGGGCCCGGCGGCAGGCCGGGTCGAGGGGGCAGTGGGCGGACGAGCAGGAACGTCGGTCATGCGAACCTCGTCAAATCGTGGCTGGGTGAGCGGTATTCTAGCAACCGGCCGGCCCAAAGTCAAAGCGGGAAGACCGCCGGATTCCCCCGCCTGCCCGGCTCTCCGGCGGTCTCCCTGGAACCCGCCGGGGATCCATCAGCCAGCGCCCTGCTCCGCCGCGACCAGCCCCCGGGAGCGCGCCCGGGACTCCCCCGCGGGGAAGCGGCACCGCCGCCCGGGTTCCGGACCGTCGATCCGGGCCCCGGCGATGGTCCCTTTCGGAGAGCGGCACCGGGTTTCCCCGCACCCGTGCCGCTTGTAAGGTTCCGCGCCGGTGTGCTAGAGTGTGGCGGGTCCCAGCCTAACTGGTAACGGGAGGACCGGCATGGTCGACAAGGACGAAATCAAGATTTCCGACAAGCGCGCTTCCCACGAGGACGACGGGGAAAGG
>CAZKPI010000251.1:5699-7030 GCA_964554555.1 uncultured bacterium | reverse complement strand
TCACCGCCCGCCATCTGGATCGTGCTGTTCCTGGGCATCCTGGCCCTGGCGTCCGGAACCCGGGTAAGCAGGGCGGAAGCCGCTGAAACCCTCTACGAAACCCTGATCACCACCCTGAAATTCCCCGCGCGCCTGGAACAGCCGATGGCCCTTCTGCAGGACCTCGTCGATGCCCAGGAGGACGGGTGGGCGCAGGCGCTCGCCCCGCTGGGAACCCCCGATGCCACCTCCGCCGCCCTCCGGGCCCCCGCGTTTCCCTGGCTGGCCGAGGCGGCCATCGCCGACTACCGCGAAGCCCTCCGGCGGGATTTCATCGACCGGGTCGGCCGCCCCGACGACTGGTGCGACATCGGCGTCCTGACCGGTCTGGCCAACCGGGGGCGACTGCCCGGCCGGGCCGGCGCCGCCGACTACCTGGCGGCCCGCGACCGCGACCGGGACAACCGGCTCACCATCGACGAATTCGTGCCGTCCGCCGAGGAAGTGGCCCGGACCGAGGATCTGAAGTCGCTCGTCTCCAGCTTCGTACACGGCATCCCGTATCCCACCGGGCAGTCGCCGGTGGCCTCAGCCGCGGCTTTCGGCCTTGCACCTGCCGCGGCGGGCCTGTTCACCACCGCCCGGGAGATCGAGCAGAGAATCGAAGCCTACGCCTCGCGGATCGGCGGCACCACCTACCGGCGGCCCGACGGGCGCCTGGGGGCGCGCGATGCCGCGGGGCAGGCCATCGACCCCCTGCCCGAGGATGTCGTTCCCCTGCACAAGCGCGAGGCGGAATCGCGGCTGAGCCGCTTCGTGAGCGATCTGGGCGGCACGGCCGAGTTCGCCGCCGACCGGCCGCCCATCCTGCGTGATGCCGGCGGCGCGGTACTGCCCATGGAAAAATGGCCCCCCTTCACCCAGCCGCCCTACCACCCCGAGGAGGGTCCGCCGCCTTCCCCGCCGCCAGGACCATGACCGGAAGGAAGCAAGGCCGGCGGCACCTCCCCCCCTCCGGCCGGCTGACGAACAGCCGGGCCGGCGGGGCCGTCCTGTTCCTGGTGATGGCCATCCTGGTGGTGATGGCCCTGCTCGGCCTTGCCCTCAACTCGATGGTGGGCGGGGCAGGCAACCAGACGTCCGCCTACTCGTCCCTGGCCTTGATGAACCATGCCGCGTTCGAAGCGGCCGGGGTGGTCTTCACTTCCCTGGATTCCACCCTGCGGAACCCGCAGGACCCCAATTTCCAGACCATCCTCGACGGGGGCGACCAGGGCGTCCTGCGGGCCACCTGGCCCACCACGTTCACACTGGCGGAGGCCAAGGAGCTCAAGGTGTCCATCGGTTCCGTC
>CAZKPI010000251.1:3822-5689 GCA_964554555.1 uncultured bacterium | reverse complement strand
AGAAGACAAAAGACCTGGCCGCCGGGTCGGCCTGGCACGATCCCCGGGAAAAACTGCTCCGGCTGGTGCTGGCGGTCGAGGTCTCGTCGGGGAAGTCGCGTTTTCACCGGTTCCGGCGCCGGTACCGGTTCTTCCGACTGGGCAAGGTGGTGCGGCTGGGGTTGCCCGTGGTATCGAAGTTCACCTTGTTCCTGCGGAATCCCGAACCCACCGACGAAACCCATCGCGGCTACAACTGCCTGGACACGTTCATTGACGGGGAACTGGGGCATACCTCGGCGGCGGCCCCGCTCTGCCTGATCCACTCCCCGGCCGCCGCCCGCGGCGACCTGCCCGCCGCCGGGTGGGTGTTCCTGGGAGGGGACAAGGATCTCCAACTGCACGTCACGTCGGGCAACCACCCGACCTTCGGCGAGTTGTTCCAGTTCCACAGCCTCCAGCATCCCCAGCGCAGTCCGCCCGTCTTCGATTTCACCGATCTGCCGGGCACTCCCGTCTTCCGCAACGGGGTCATGTTCCTGGATTCGGCCATCAAAGCGACCGTCTCCATCCGGGGATCCTATTTCGGGTTCTACAAGTGGGACCGCCGGTCGGGTTCGGACATGAACGAACAGGGAGTCCTCCAGCGGTTTTTTTCGTCGGCCAGGAGCCGGACGATGAGCTCCAGCTTCCTGCACCTGACCGGCACCTATACCGACCCGTCGCCCACCATCGTGTTCGGAAAGGTCAAACGGGTGTTCGCCTACTATTCCGGGCTTCTCTACCAGGCTTCAGGCGAGGGGGCCAGCGACAAGTTCCTCGACCTGCTCGAGGCCCCCGCCACCGAGATGGAGCAAGACGGCCAGCCGGTGGGCTTCTGGCAGACCGTCAATCTGAAGCGTTCCTTTCCGGGCCAGCGCTTTTCCCGCGACACCCTGGAGCTGTCGGCGCAGGAAGTCACCGCCAAAAGGCTGTTTTCGACCCCGGAAACCTATCTGAAGTTTGCCTCGAGCCTGGTGATCGAACCCTTCAACCGCGTGTACGACTATCTCTACAACGAATCCGGCACCCTGCCCCCACCGGAGAAATTCACGGCGGTGACCAAACTGCCCGTGGAGATGGCCGGCGACAACGTGCACCTGGCCGACCGCGGGTCGGGCGGCACCCTGTTTCGGGGCGATCTCCGGCGCCTGACCAGCCGCGATCTGCTCCTCGACCGGATCGGTCTCGTGGTGCCCGGCGCGGCCTCCTTCGCCCGGCGGTTCCTGCGGGATGGCGCCCTCGACCTCCAGCGGCGGGTGATCATGGTGCGCGGCGACCTGGAACTGCCCGCCAACCTGGCGGTCACCACCCCGGGGGTTCTCGTCGTCGCGGGCACCCTGCGTCTGCTCGGCGGCATCAGGCGCTGTCCCGACGGGCCGCTGACCCTCGTCTCCCTCGGCGGCGACATCGTGATCGGAGCGGTGAACGAGGAGGTCTGGGCCCACCTGGCGGCCTTCGACGGAACCGTTTATCCCGCGAACAACAGCCCGGTCAAGCTGATGGGCGCCCTGGCCGCCGACCGCCTCAATCCCGTGACGGGAACCGGCTGGCAGAAGGGCTGGCCGGGCGGCGGCACCCTCACCTACGACGAGCGGCTGGACCCCACGCGTCCTGACCGCCAGAGCACCTACGCGGTCCAGCTGGCCGACAGCGACGACGATTTCCAGATCGACAAGGAGTCATGACGATGCCTTTCCGGCGCGGGGAGCGGGGCTTCGGCCTGGTTGAGGTGATCGTCGGAATCGGCTGTTTCATCCTCGCCCTGATTCCGCTGTTGAATCTTTTCTCGATCACCGTGGACAGCGTCAGCGTCATCCAGGCCCGGTCGCAGGCCTCGACCATCGCC
>CAZKPI010000251.1:0-3812 GCA_964554555.1 uncultured bacterium | reverse complement strand
GACCGCGCCCGAACGGCTGGCCGCCGGCACCTTCGGGTTCACCGACCCCGTCGGAACCGATCGGCCCTCCTTCGCCGACGGCTGGGTGCTGTCCCCCCTTCCCCCGCTGTTTTCCCGGCGTCTGATGGTCGCCCCGGCCCCGCAGGGCGCCCCCTTTCGCTGGCAACTGCAGGTGACCGTCGAGCATGCCCGCATCCCGCAGGCCGCCATCACCCTGTACCGGACCGCCATTCCGGTCTCCGGACGGGAGACGCCATGAAGCCGAAGAGGCAGAAACGACGGGGCATCCGCCGGCCGGCCGGGATCAGCACGATCGAACTGCTCGTCGGTCTGGCCATTTTCACCATGGTGGCGAGTGCCCTGTATCTGGTCATTTCCCATTACTCCCGGTCATTTCTGCGCCTCGATGACCGGGTGGCCAACGTGACCGAAGGGTGGCGGGTCGTGCAGGCCCTGCAGGAAGACATCCTGGCCGCCGACCTGCCGGCCGGCGACCGCCAGCGCTGGGCCGAAGCGATCCAGGGCGGCGCGGACGGGTGCACGTTGATCCGGCGGTCGGGGGGGGGTCTCACGACGGTCTCCTACGTGTTCGACCGGACCGACCATTCCCTGATCCGCATCGCCGACGGCCAGCCCAGGACCCTGATCCAGAGCCGCTGTCGCGAGTTCCTCATCCAGCCGGAGTTCGCCGGGGCAACGATCGGATCGCCCCCGCACACGATCCGGGTCCATCTCCGTCTTGAACTGGAACAACCAGTCACGGGGCCGAGCCGGGGCTTCGAACCGGTGGTGGCGGAAACCAGCCTGACCCCCGAATTCCTGAACCGCCGGCTCAACCAGGAATACCTGCACGAGGGCATGCCCTGAGGCAGACCCGGCGAGCCGCCCCGCCAGCGGCGCGGGCTTCCCGCCCGCCGCCCATGACCGCCGGCAGGGTGAGCGGCCGGTGGTGAGCCAGGCCAAAGGGCCGACCGGCCCGGGAAGGACGGCCCGGGGTCGGGGCAGAAATGCCTCTCCTAGCGGCGCACCATCTTCGAGAGCTCGACGGCGGGGATGACGGTCAGGGAGATGCCGAGCACGATCGCCAGCTGGCCCGCGCTGAGAGAGACGGTCCCCATCAGGCTTTGCAGGGGGGGGAAATACATCGCGGCCAGCTGCAACAGCGAGGCCAGGGCCACGGCCCCGACCAGGGTGGGGTTGGTGAGGAGGCCCACCCGCAGGAGCGATTTTTCGTAACTGCGGCAGTTGAAGATGTTGAACAACTGGAAGAAGACCATCGTGCCGAAGGCCATGGTCTGGGCCACGCGGGCGGCGGCGGCCGGGTCCGGGGCCGCGGCCAGGGACGTCGCGTACCCGATCTTGTAGGCCATCAGGGTGCCGATGGCCATCAGCACCGAGACGATGACCAGCTGGGTCTTCATGGGCGCGGACAACAGGTCCTCCTTCGGGTTGCGGGGCGGCTTCTCCATCTCGTCGCCTTCGGCCGGGTCGACCCCCAGGGCGATGGTGGTGAACCCGTCGGTGACCAGGTTGACCCACAGGATCATGACCGCCCGCAGGGGGTTGCTCAGACCCATCAGTGAGGCGGCCAGCAGGGTCAGCACCTCGCCGGCGTTGGTCGACATGAGGAAGCCGAGGGCCTTCTGCAGGTTGTTGTAGATGATGCGGCCTTCCTCGACGGCCGCGACGATCGAGGCGAAGTTGTCGTCGACCAGCACCATGCCGGCCGCCTCGCGGGCCACGTCGGTGCCGGCCTTCCCCATGGCGACGCCGATGTCGGCGCGCGTCAGGGCGGGGGCGTCGTTGACCCCGTCGCCGGTCATGCTGACGACGTGGCCGTGCCACTGCAGGGCCTGGATGATGCGCATCTTGTCCTCGGGGCTGGTGCGGGCATAGATGGCCACCGATTGCACGATCCTGCGCAACCCGTCGTCGTCGAGCTTCGCCAGGTCGGCCCCGGTCATCATCTGCATGCCCTCGTCGAAGATGCCGACCTTGCGGCCGACGGCGCGGGCGGTGGCGGGGTGGTCGCCGGTGATCATGACCACCTTGATGCCCGCCTTGCGGCAGAGGGCGACGGCCTCGATGGCCTCGGGCCGGGGCAGGTCCATCATGCCGGCCATGCCGAGGAAGGTGTAGCCCTCGTGGTCCTGGTCGGCGAAGGTGTTGACGTCGAGGTCGGCGGGCAGGTCCTTGGCGGCGAGGCCCAGCACGCGCAAGGCTTCGTCGGCATAGCCGAGGTTGACGGCCTTGAACTTCTCGGCCATCTCCGGCGTGAGGGGCTGGGGACCGGCGAAGGTCCAGTAGTGGGAACAGCGCGCCAGCACCGCCTCGAGGGAGCCCTTCAGGTGGGCGCGGGGCCCGCCCTCAGCCTCGTGGACGGTGATCATGAACTTGCTCTTGCTGTCGAACGGCACCTCGCCGAGCCGCTTCTTGGCGTTCCGCAGAGTCAGGTAGGAAGCCCCCGCCTTGCCGGCGAGGGTCATCAGGGCGCCTTCGGTGCCGTCGCCCACCATGTGCCAGGTGCCGTCGGAGTCGAGCTTCAGCGAGGAGTTGTTGCACAGGACGGCGGTCTCGAGGAAGGGGGCCAGGGCGTCATCGTCGGCGGGCTGGCCGTCGGCGCGCCGGATGGTTCCCGCGCAGGCGTAGCCCTCGCCCGTCACGGCGAATTCGGTGCCGGCGGCGTACACCTTGACCACGACCATCTCGTTGCGGGTGAGGGTGCCGGTCTTGTCGGTGCAGATGACGGTGGCGGAACCGAGGGTCTCGACGGTGGGCAGTTTACGGATCAGCGCCTGGTGCGCGGCCATGCGGCGGACGCCGATGGCGAGCACGAGGGTGATGACGACGGGCAGGCCCTCGGGGATGGCCGAGACGGCCAGGGCGATGGCGTTGAGCAGGACCTCGCTGAACTTCTGGCCGTAGACCACGTAACTGCTGAGGAAGATCAGAGCACAGATGCCCAGCACCGATCTGGCAATGAAAGCGCTGACGGCGTCGAGCTTCCTGGTGAGGGGGGTCTGGACCTCCTCGGCCGTCTGGACGAGGCCGGCGATCTTGCCCAGCTCGGTGGCCATGCCGGTGGCGGTCACGACCGCCTCGCCGCGCCCGCTGGTAACGTGGGTCCCCGAGAAAACCATGTTGGTCTTCTCGGCGAGCACCGAGACGGCTGCGAGCTTCTCGGCCTGCTTGGCGGCGGCGACCGTCTCGCCGGTGAAGATGGCCTCCTCGACGCGCAGACGGACCGTGGAGAACAGGCGGGCGTCGGCAGGCACGCGGTCGCCCTCCTCGAGGAGGATGACGTCGCCCGGCACCAGCTCGCCGGCGGCCAGATCGAGGACCTCGCCGCCGCGCCGGACGCGGCAATGGGGGGCCGACATGCCCTTGATGTTGTTGATGGCGCGTTCGGCCTTGCGTTCCTGGTGGTAACCGATGCCGGCGTTGATGACCAGGACGGCCAGGATGATGTAGACGTCGCTGGGGTGCTCGCTGACGAAGAAAGTGACGGCGGCGGCCGCCAGCAGGATGAAGATCAGGGGGCTCTCGAACTGCCTCTTGAGCAGGATGTACCAGGGGGTGGGCTTGCCCTGGGCGATCTCGTTGGGTCCGAAAACCGCGGCCCGCGCCGCCGCCTCAGCCGGGGTCAGGCCCGCCTGGCCGCTTCCGAAGGCCTGCCAGGTCTCCTCGACCCCCTGAACCGACCAGTCCTGTTTGACCGCCTGCCGAATCTGCTCCATGGCGCCTCCCAGATGATGTGGTGCTGATGCGCGAGTGGTGGCCCGCCCGGCGTGAAACGGCCCGCCGGTCACCGC
>CAZKPI010000250.1:0-7033 GCA_964554555.1 uncultured bacterium | reverse complement strand
TACGGCCGCGGCGTCAGGGGCCGGAGAAGCAGATGCGGCAGGCACGGGAGACGGGGCCGGCACCGGGCCGGGGGTCACGGATCCCTTGGGGGCCACCAGAACGGGCTCTGAACCCGTCACCGGCGTAGCGGGGGCGGGGGCGGGAACGGGCTTCGGAGTGACCAGGTCGATCAGGCCCTTGAAGGAATCGTAGGTCTGGATGGGCACCTGGTAGACTTCCTTCTCCCCGTCGAGCACGATGGCAATCTCGGTGCCGTTGCCCTTGCCGAAGAACACCTTGCGGGAGGCCGACGCCGTCTGCAGTTCCATCCACGGACACCCGTCGAGATCTTTCAACCCCTGGTCAGCGCGGGCTTCCCAGGGCAGGAAGGTCTTCACGTGGTTGGTGAGGTAGGCCTGGGCGAGGGCCTTCACCCGGCCGGGCTCGAGCTTCTGCTCGCCGCACCGCCAGGAATCGCTCGCGGGTTCCAACCGGTAGGTGCCGGTGCCGAACTGCAGTACCACGCCGGTCAAGGCGTTCTCGTCCAGTCGCGGCAGTTCCTTCGTCCGCAGTTTGTTCAGGTCCTTCCGCAACAGGTCGAGGGCGGTCCCGGTCACGGCAAACACGGCCGGCCCGTCGCCCCGCTTGACGTACACCTCACTGCCCTCACTGCGGCCGGCGATCAGCTCGTAACTGCCGCTGGCCCCCTGCAGGACCACGCGGTAGGAGGGCTTCCCGAACCCGTAGTCGTCCTTCTCGGGGGCGGTTTCGCTGACAAACCGGCTGACCTTGAGAGTGCGCACCCCGGTGACCAGCCCCGCCGCCTCGATGGCATCGGCAGGCAAAGCGCGGGGCGCGGTGATCGCCCACTCGATGCCCTTGCCCCGGGCCAGGGTGACGCTCTCGGTCCCCAATGACACCGTCACCGAGCTGATGTCGTCGAAACCCTCCTCGAAGATCAGCTTGGAACGCAGGTCGTTCTCCCCCTTGCGGAAGGCGGCCGACACGAACGAGGGCACCAGGTAGACCGCCGGGTCGCCTTCCTTCTGGAAGTAGACCGAGCCGCCCACCGGGGAGGGGTCCCCCAGGATGAACGTCAGGGGGCCGGTGGCGGTTTCCAGGGTCAGGCGCGGCGAGCCGCTGCCAAGGCCGAAGGGGGCGGTGTCAGTGGCGGCGGCGATGATGGTGAACTCCGACTTCAGGTCTTCGAAGGAGCGGAGCACCCCGTTGATCTCCTCGTCATCGGCGGGCAGAGCCCGGGGGGCGGTCAGCCGGAACTTCGAGCCGCCGCCCTCGGGGCGGTTCTCGACGCGCAGGTCGGGCTGGCCGGGCGTCTTCCAGACGGCGGCCCGCACGTCGGCCGCGGTCACCCGGGCCATCTGGACAGGCCGGTCCTTGCCCGGTTCGATTTTCTCCTCGACCTCATACTTGTTGGCGTAGATCAACAGCAGGATGAAGATCAGGACGACGATGGCGGTGGGGAATGCGCGTTTCTTCATGGCTACACCCTCCGGCGGGACCACCAGACCCCGCCTCCGATCAACAGCACCAACAGCGGGGCGACGACGACGCACAGGATGAGGATCCGGTTGGCGGCATCGGCGTCAAGCACAACCGGGCTGAAATCGACCGATTTGGGCCGGATCGAGATCATCTCCTCCTGCCCGGCCAGCCAGCTGAACGTGTTCATCAGCAGGTCGGCGTTGCCCTGCACCTGCAGGAGCATGTTGCTGGCGAAATCCGAATCGCCGAAGAAGACGGCCCGCGACCCGCTGGCCGGGCCGGTGCCCTCGAGGGCCACGCCCAGGTTCAGCGGCCCCCGCACGTCGGTCTGCGGGTTGAACTGGATGGACCCCGCCATCACCTCGTCCATGTTCCGCTTGCCGTAGACCACTTCCGGCGATTTCAGGAAGGGAACGGCATTCCAGGAATCCTTCTTCTCGATCGTCAACCCCCGGGCCATCTGCATGAGAACCCCGGAGTTGCGCTCCATCTGCTCCTGGACAATGCGATGGTAGGAGTATTCCGGAACCACCATGGCCATGTTGTTGGCCGGCGACCGCGGGTTGATCAGGATCTCGGCGTTGAACAGGATGCCGTAGGTCTGCGTCAGGAAGGAGGCCAGTTCGGGGGCCTTGGTGTCCGGGTCGAAGGCCACCAGCAACTGCCCTTTCCGCTTTTCGACGAACTCGCGCAGGACCTCGATCTCACTGGGGTGGAAGGACTGCTTCGGGGCAATGATGGCCAGAACCTGGGTTTCTGAGGCAATGCCTTCGGTCAGGGCGACTTCCGACACGTCGAAGTTCTCCTTGACCAGGTATTGCTGGGCCCCGGCGAGCCCCTGGGCGGTAAAGGCAGTCAGGCCCGGCTCCCCGTGCCCCTTGACGAACTGGATGCGCCGCTTGACCCCGCGGCTGACGTTGTCGACGGCCGAGGTCAACGCCTGCTCCCCCTGGAATTTCGGAGCCCCCGGCTGGGGCAGGTACGGGTTGGGCTTGATGAAGATCTCGTGCTCGAGGATGTCCTTGCGGCTCGCCTCGCACTGGACGATCACCGTGCCCAGGGCGCTGACGTTCATCGCCTTGGTGGTGATCGGGTCGCGGCGCGGGTCGACCATCCGGTAGGAGAACCGGTCGGTCTGCCGCTTGTACTCTTTCAGGAGGTCCTCGATCATGCCGGTCTCGACGGCGCCGGTCGGGTAGAAGGCGGTCACCTTGACGTCTTTGGTCAGGCCGCGCAGAACCTTGATGGTCTTGTCGGAGATCGAGAACAGCTGGTCGCGCGTGAAGTCATACCGGAAGTTGCGGCGGTGGGAGATGTGGGTCAGCAGTACGCCGATGCCGATGATGGCCAGCACCAGCACCACATCGTTGATCCACAACAGGGTCTTGCGGCTGGCGAACACGTCGCGCAGGAGGCTGGGCGACAGCACGAAGGCCGCCACCACCAGCGCGCCGCCGGCCCCCAGGATGTACCAGGCGATGGTCACCTTGCTGGGATACATCAGGTACCAGAGGCCGGCGGACACCACGCCCACCAGCCCCGCCAGAAGCAGAAGGACGGGGAAAATGGAAGAGCGGTCGGTTCGTTTTGACGTCATGGCTTATCTCCAGCGGTCGGATTCCAGCACCCGGGTGGCGATGAACAGCCAGGTGATCGTGAAGATGAGGAAAAAGACGACGTTCCCCGAGTCGACCATGCCTTTCAGGAACTCGGAATACCGTTCGAACAGCGACAGGCGGGACAGAACCTCGCCCAGGGTGTTGTCCAGCACGAGCTTCGCCCAGCCGAAGATCCAGAACAACAGCAGGCCGCCGAAGGTGATCATGGCCGAGATGACCTGGTTCTCGGTCACGGAACTGGCGAACATCCCGAACGAGATGAAGGCCGCCCCCAGCAGGATCAGGCCGATATACCCGCTGATGATCGGGCCCCAGTCGAGGTTCTGCGCATACGAGTGCAGGATGGCGGGATACTGGAGCGTCAGGACGATCAGCAGGAGATACAGCAGAAAGCAGGCCAGGAACTTCCCGATGACGATCTCGACCGGCGAGATCGGCGAGGTGAGCAGAAGTTCGATGGTGTTGCTCCGCCGCTCCTCGCTGAGCAGGCGCATGGTGAGCACCGGCGAGGCCAACAGCAGGATGAAGGCCGCGTTGTACAACAGCGGTTCGAGATTGGCGATCTTGCTTGACACCAGCACGATCCAGAACAGGTAGCCCACGACCAGCAGGAAGGAGCCAAACACGATGTAGGCCGCGGGCGAATAGAAGTAGGTCTGCAGTTCCTTGCGCAGGATGGCCAGGATCTTCATGCCGCCACCTCCTTCTCAGCCGCCCCGCTCTCCTCGGAACGGGTCAGGCGCAGGAAGACCTCCTCGAGCGAGGCCCGCGCCGGCGTGATCTCGACGAACAGGTGGCCCTTGGCCACCACCGCCTGGAACACCTTCTCATACCCGCCCTCGGGGGGCAGGCACAGATCAAAATGGACCAGGTCACCCTTCACCGTCTCGTGCTCAATGCGGGCTCCGGGCACCCCCTCGATGGCGCTCTTCCAGTCGAGGCCGGCCGGCTTCAGGCCGATCTTGTAGCGGGTCGCCTGGCCGCCCTTTCCCTCGAGGTTCTCCACCGTATCGACCGCCACGATCCGCCCCTCGTTGATGATCACGACCCGCTTGCAGGTCATGCTCACCTCGGGCAGGATATGGGTCGACAGGATGATGGTGTGGTCCGCCGCCAGGTCCTGGATCAGGCCGCGGATCTCAATGATCTGGTTGGGGTCGAGGCCGACCGTCGGCTCGTCGAGGATCAGCACCTCGGGGTCGTGGAGCAGGGCCTGCGCCAGCCCCACCCTCTGCCGGAACCCCTTCGACAGGGTCCCGATCACCCGATCAAGATGGTCGCCCAGCGCGGTGCGCACCACCACCTGGTCGAGGCGCGCCCTCTGCTTCGAGGACGGCACCTCCCGAATGTCGGCGATGAACTTCAGGTACGACTTCACCGTCATCTCCGGATACAGCGGCGGGGTCTCGGGCAGGTAGCCGAGCCGGCGGCGCACCTCGATCGAATCCTCGAACACGTCGTAGCCGGCCACCGTGGCCCGGCCCGACGTGGCCGGCAGGAAACAGGTCAGGATGCGCATGGCGGTGGTCTTGCCGGCGCCGTTGGGGCCCAGCAGACCCAGCACCTCCCCCTTCGCCACCGAAAAGGAGATTCCGTCGAGAGCCCGGAAGTTCCCGTAGTACTTGGTGACGTTTTGCAATTCGATCACGCTACTAACCTCCTGGACAAGGGTGATGGATGGGAGACCATCGCCGCCATTTGACCGGCAATGGGAAAAAAGGTTCCAGGAAATTTTTCCGCCCCGGACACCCGGAGCCGGGAAACGCGGCGGGAGGCGAGAGGCAGGAGCTTCTCTGACGGCAGACGGCAAACGCCAGCCCCGCCGGGCGACCCGGCTGGACCCTGCCCGGACCCGCCCCGGCTAGACTTCCAGGCGGTCGGCGATTTCCGCCAATTGCTCGATGACGGCCAGGTACTTCTCGTAGAACTTGAGCAGATTGTATTTGTCGGAAATGCGGAGCAGGCCCATCTTGTGGCGCAGGCTGTCGGTCAGGATGCCCGCCTCGAGCTTGAACTGCTCCTCGGCCACGGCCACCACCACGTCCTTGCGGATCGACGGGGTCTTGCCCTGCAGGAACAGGAGGCCCCGGAGCAGGGGAATCAGGCTGTTGAACGACCGCGCGACCATTTCCTCGAAGGAGCGCAGAGACTCGCCCGAGGCGATGAACTCGGTCCGGGCCTCGGCGACCTTGGTCCTCAGCATCTGTTCCACCTGCAGACGCAGGTGGGACTTGGCGATGACCAGGTCCTTGAACGGATCCGGGCCCTGGATGATCCGGTGGTTGTCACGGATCTCCATGAACAGGAGCGGGAAGGCATCGAGCGACCGTTCGAGGTCCTGCAGAGTGAAGATGGCGGGCGCGGCGAACCCCCTGGTCATCCACTTTTCCATGGGCACCGAGATGACCTTCAGATGGGAAACGGTGACGCTCTTGAACAGCAGGAGCATGTTGATGTTGGAGCGCCCGTAGACGTAATCCCCCGAGGCGGCACTGCCGTAGCAGGCCACCGTCTGAAGTTCCTCCCCCAGCAGACGGACCATCTCCTGGGCAAACGGATCGAACACTGTCTCCGGATTCTGCGGGACGTTCCGGATCTTCAGCATCAGGGCTTCGAGCATCGTCACTTCCTCCCTCGGGGTCACCGTCTCTTAACCGGCCGAAGTATACCAGATCAGGGAAGGAATGCAACGACGCGATGCCCACACGCCGGCCCGCGTGCCGCCCCCCGCGGTTCCAACGGGCCGGGTCGGTCGGGGCCGCCTCCCGACGCCCCGGCCCGTGCCCGGGCCCGGGAGTCCACGTTGGCCTTTCCCCTTGTGATAACCGTTCCAATCTGGGATAATTTCCCCCGCCTGAATCTGTACCTGGGGTGCCGGATGCCGACCATCGGGTTTTCGCTCATCGCCCACAACGAGGAACGCCAGATCGCCGAGGCGCTCCGGTCGATCGCCTGGGCTGACCAGATCGTGGTCGTCGACTGCGATTCCACCGACCGCACCCGGGAGATCGTCCGCGGGTTCCCGCGGGTCTCCCTCTTCCAGCGTCCCAACAACCCCAACCTCAACGTCAACAAGACCTTCGGCATCGACCAGCTCACCACCGACTGGATCTTCTACCTCGACCCCGACGAGCGCCTTCCCGCCCCCCTGGCCGACGAACTGCGCCGCACCCTCGCCGACACCCCGCACGCCGCCTTCCGCCTGCCCCGCCGCAACTTCTTCTTCGGCCGATGGCTGGCCCACGGCGGGCAGTACCCCGACCTCCAACTGCGGCTCTTCCGCAGGGGCCGGGCGAGGTTTCCCAACCGGCACGTCCACGAGAGCCTCGCGGTCGATGGGTCGGTCGGCCGGCTCACCGAGCCCTTCGACCACCACCCCTACCCCACCCTTGACGACTACCTGCGCAAGATGAACTTCTACACAACCTTCCAGGCCGATTTCTGGCGGCAGGAAGGCCGCCGGCCCGGCTGGCTCGACGCCGCCCGCTTCCTGGCAGGGCGGCCGCTCAGCCGTTTCCTTCGCCGGTATCTGCTGAAGGGCGGATGCCGCGACGGCTGGCCGGGGTACATCGCCGCTCTCGGCGATGCCTTCCAGACCGCCATCAGCTACGCCAAGTTCCTCGAGCGCCCCGACCGCCCGGCATGAAGGTCATCCAGGTCCTCAACTCCCCCCACTGGAGCGGCGCCTCCCACTACTGCATCCTGCTCGGACGCCAGTTGCGGGCCATGGGACACGAGGTCCTCCTGCTGACCGAACCCGGCAAGGCCCTCGACCAGGCCCGCGCCTTCGGCCTCCCCGAGCGCCTCCCCGAGGTCGGCACGCGGCAAAGCCTGCGACGCCGCACCGCCGTAATCGAGGTGCGAGATGGTCTGCCGGAGGGCCTTCCGGGAGAGCGCCGCCGCAAGCTCTCCCTCGAGGAGCCCGGCCCGC
>CAZKPI010000249.1:607-7055 GCA_964554555.1 uncultured bacterium | reverse complement strand
GCCCAACAGGCCTT
Organism: uncultured bacterium; assembly: GCA_964554555.1. Taxonomy (GTDB): domain Bacteria; phylum Muiribacteriota; class Ozemobacteria; order Ozemobacterales; family Ozemobacteraceae; genus Ozemobacter. The sequence continues at coordinate 7,041 of CAZKPI010000249.1, read as the reverse complement.
TGCATTCCAGGGCGAAGACAGGTACAATCGGCATCGCCTGTCATGAATCATCGCCTCCTGCTGGTCGGACTGAACACCCGCCACACCCATACTCACCTTTCGCTGGCCTCTCTCGAGGCCTGGTGGACCCGCCTCCCCGGGCGCCCCCCCCTGACCAGACTGGACCTTGACATGAACCGGGGGTACGATTCCCTCCTGGCGGAACTGCTTCTTCACCGCCCGACGGTCGCGGCCTTCGCCGCCTATATCTGGAGCCTCCCCCTGGCCGTCTCGTTGTCGGGCGCCCTGGCTGCCGCCTTCCCCGGATTGCGGATCATTTTCGGCGGCCCCGAGGCCAGCTTCTCGGCCGCCCCGCTCCTCCAGGCGCACCCCTGGATCGAAGCCGTGGTTCGGGGGGAAGGAGAGGCAACCTTCGAGGAGCTTTTGACCCGAATCCTGGAAGATTCCCCCCTTGCCGGGATTCCTGGCCTGACTTTTCGGACGGCGGAAGGCCTTCGTCAAGAACCTGACCGCCCCCTCCTGGCCCCCCTGGATTCCATTCCTTCCCCCTTTCAGCTGGGCCTGTTCGGCCGCGGACAAGGATTCACGTATTATGAATCGACCCGGGGATGCCCTTTCCGATGTGCCTATTGCCTCAGTTCGGTGCTGGGCCCCCTGCGGAGTTTTTCGCTCGACAGGGTCAAAAGCGATCTCGATTGGTTCTTCCAGTCTGATTTCACCCAAATCCGGTTCGCCGACCGGACCTTCAACCAGGATCCGGAGCGGGCCGCGACCATCATCGAGCACATCCTGCGCGGAAACTCACGCCAGAAAGGCTTCCACTTCGAGCTCAAGGCAGACACCATCGGGGAGCCCCTCATCGACCTTCTGGCCCAAGCCCCTGAAGGAATGTTTCATCTCGAGATTGGTGTGCAATCCACACACATGCCCACCCTTCAGGCGGTCAACAGGGTTTCCGATCTCGAGCGTCTGACGGAAACGGTCCGTCGACTGCGGGAGCGAACCCGCTGTCACATCCACCTCGACCTGCTGGCCGGGCTCCCCCGGGAGGATCTCCCAACCTTCCGCAGGAGCCTTGATGACGCGTTCCGGATGCGCCCAACCACCATCCAGGTTGGATTGGTGAAAATCCTGAAGGGAACCGCGCTCGAAGGGTCTGTCCAACGCGGAGAACTCGCCTGCGCCCCCACCCCGCCCTATGCGGTCGTCCGTTCGGCGTGGCTGGGGCCGGAGGAGATCGTCTTGATCCAGGACATCGGGAAACTGGTGGAGGGACTCCACAATCCCGGGAGATTCGCCAGCTCCCTGGGTTTTCTCATCAGACGGGCCTTTGCCGGTTCTCCCGCCCGGTTTTTCGAACGGTTGGCCGGGTTCTGGCGTGCCTCGGGAAGGCTGTTCCACAGTTTCGGCCCGGAAGGAGTGACCCAGGCTTTGCTCGAGTTCGCCCGGGGTCTCACCCTTCCCGCGCTTATCCAGACTGGATTCGAGGCTCTCCTCCAGCACGACTTCCGTCTCACGCAGAAGGTCCCTTCAGGCCGGTCCGGGCCGGTTCCCGCCTTTCCCCGCCCTGCCGCTCCACCGCAGTGGAAGCTTGCTCCCGGCCTGCGGATCTTCTGGTATCCCCTCGACATTCTTCCCCTGCTGGCGACGGAGGATGTCACGGAACCGGGAATGGAAGAGGCCCCCGCCCCGGTTGTCTATGGGTATGAAACTGATCTTTCCAAAGTTCCGCGGACCCGCTGGCTCGATCTTCCGCTTGTCGAGCGCCTGGTCCTCGCCTTCGTCGAAAAAGATGTCCCCCCCGAACGGTTCGCCGAAGCGGCCGGATTGGTACCGGGGCGGTCGTTTTCCCCCGAAGTCTGGCCAAAAGCCCTTGACGGCGCAAGGGAAAAAGGGTTTGTATGGAGTGTAAACCACCCGCGCCCGTCCCGCGGCTCGTAGGAGCGGGCGGGCACATGCCCAGCAACGGAGGAAATGACCATGCCCCTGTATGTATATCGTGCAAAGGACCCCTCTGAGTCCTGCGTCGCCTGCCGGGAAGGGGTCGAGGTGTTCCAGCAGATCCGGGAAAACGCGTTGACCGCCTGCCCGGAATGCGGGAAGGCGGTGGTCAGGATCATCCATGCCACCCCGACGGTCCGTGATTCTTCCGACAAGAAACTGCTCTCCGACGACAATCTGAAAAAGCACGGCTTCAAGAAGCTGGTCAATACGGGAGGCGGGAAGTACGACGAGGTCGTCTGAGGTTCCGCCCCAGAACTTTCCCCGTTCCTGCCCGCCCGAGGGCCGCCTCACGGCGGTCAGCCGCCCTCCCGGCCCCAGCCTGTCGGAAGTCCCTTTCCTCGGGGGCTCCCTCCGGGTCGAGGTTGAGCGATCCGCCCTGCCCTTGGAAAGGGTTCTGGAACGGAATGGCACCCTCGCCATCCTGCTCCCCGCCAGCGTGCCGGCCATCCAGGTTCCCGGTCACGTCCGGCAGGTGACGGAGCGCTGGTTGAAGGCCCAGGCGCGCACCCATCTCCAACGGCGGGTCGGAGTACTGGCACCAAGACTGGGAGTCACCCCTCGTCAGCTCGCGGTCAAGGACACCCGGTCCCGGTGGGGAAGCTGTTCACCTGCGGGGAACCTGAGCTTCAGCTGGCGGATCGTGATGGCCCCCCCCTGGATCATCGACTATCTGGTGGTGCACGAACTGGCGCACCTGCGGGAGATGAATCATTCTCCCCGGTTCTGGGAGGTCGTGCACGGGGCGTGCCCCGAGTACAAGAATCACCGATTCTGGCTCCGCGCCTGCGGCGAAAAGCTGATGAACTGGTGATCGGCTGGGCCTGAGACAACGCACGCGCCCGGCGGTGAGGGCTCCTCCCCGCCGGGCGCGCGGTGTTATTGCGGTTGCGGGTGTCAGTCGAGGAATTCGCGGAGGTCGTCCCGGTTGTTTTGGGCGGTTTCGAACTGGATCGCCTCCCGCAACCGGTTGCGCAGGCTTTCCAGGTTCTGTTTTCCCGTCTCCGTTGCCGCGGCGTAGAACGCGAAGAAGTCACGCAGGAGCTGAAGGTCACCGCTCTCCATGCCTTCCCGGATCGATTCGAACAGGGTCTGCTCGTCGGCCAGGACGCGCTCCATCGTACCGTTGGCCGGGGCGGTCGACATGGTCGAGGTCACCACCCCCGCATCCCCAAGAATGCGGGTCATCTCGTCGGAGACCGGACCCTGGCCTGCGATGAATTCCATCATCGAACGGGCCGTCCGTCCGCTGACCCGGATCGACGGGCGGGCGGCCACGACCGCCCCGCTCAGGCGGGGGACCGTGACGGTGAAGGAAAATTCCGCGGGAGGGGCCGATTGGGCGTATGGAAGTTCCAGTTGGGGGGTGACGGGGCCCCGGTTGCAGACGACCAGGTGCATGGTGTCATGGGAGCCGGCCTGGGCCCGGAGGATCTGATCAACCCTGTTGTTGGCCACCCTCAGCCATTCGACCCGGGCGGGGAGCCGTCCCCGGGAATCGGCAAGAATGGCCGCCACGTCAAACGTGTTGCTCCCGCCCCTGACCACTTGTTTTTGGCCGGCAAACGCCACCCGGATCGCCCCGGCACTCCCGGCGAGGTTGATCTGAAAGGCACGTGCAGACCAGCATTTGACCCGGGCCTGGGCCGAAAAGGGGACGCCGGAGAACTTTTTGGTGGGGGCCAGCTTCATCTTGGCAAGGTTCTTGTCGTAGCCGTAGAAACCCCCGGCGGTCTGCTGGTCGTTCAGGAAGTTGGCCACGCAGAACCCATCGAAGATCTGGGAGAAGACGTATTTCTTGCCCAGGCGCCGAAGGGCATTGGAAATGCCCTGGATACCCTGGGCCTTGTCTGCCACGATGGCCCTGATGAGGGCATTGCGCTCGGCCGCGTTGCCGGCGAGATGGGTGGCCAGGTAGTAGGCGAACAGGTAGACCTGCCCATAGTTGGCGATCATGTTGTCGCTGGCCCAGGCGCAAAGGTTGTTGTCAGGGTTCTTGATAAAGGCGAAGATCTGGGAAGGATGGTCAAACCCGTTGAGGAAGGTCGCCAGCTGGGAAAAGGCCTCGTTGACCCAGGTGAATTCCTTGGCGTCGTGGTGCCAGTGGATCATGTGCTGGAACTCGTGGGCGACAACATTCATGTAGGAATCCTTGGACGGGTCGGCGGGGTAGGTATCGAGATAGAGCATCTCGCGCTGATTGCTGGCGGGATTCTGCCGCCGCGAGTATTCGTCGCCCGCGTAGAAATATCCGGCCGTGAAGGCTTTGCTGAGCCCCCTGATCTGGAAGCCGTCCTGGATGTCAAGGAAGAGCAGGGTGATGCGGGGATCGCCATCGATGCCTGGATTCCATTCCGACCCGAAGATGGCGGTGGTGGTCGGATAGATCTTTTCGTCGAAGGTCCGCACGACCTTGTCGACGGCGGCCTGGGAAATGCGGTTTCCTTTTTCGACGAAGGCGTAGCAGTGCCGGCCGATCCGCTTGAGAACTGCCGGCACCTTGAGGGCTTTCATGGTGTTGACGTTGAACGTGTTGAAGGTGACGAGGTCACCGACCTGGGGCGGGCGGACATCGATGGATTGCACCACGCCGTTGGTCCGGATCTGGAATTCGGTCTCGGTCTCCTTCCGGGCATGGTCGGCCAGCCACCGGACCTCGTTGTCGAACAGGTGGGTGGCGTCGACCCAATCCTGGGCGGAGGCAGGCGCGAGGGACACAAGCAAGGCGGCCAGAACCGCCAGCAGGGTCTTCCCGAAAGCCTTGATCATGATGGACTCCTGGGAATCCTTGAGGTGGGAGTATATGGAAATTATACCAATCCGTTCCCCCTCCCCGCCAGGGAGTTCAGGGAAGGATTTTCTGACCCGGGACGAATCGAGCGACCGTCCCTGGCCCCGGCCTGCCCGCCGTTGCTTTCCCGGCGGTCATCCTGATGCCGATCAGCCAAGTCGGCAGTCATCCGTGTCCATCTGCGGCCAGGACTTGCCTGGTTTTGGTTCAGGCAGGAGGGCTTGCCACGGTCAGCCGGAACCCCCGAAAACAGAAAACCCGGGGCAGTAAGTGCCCCGGGGGTGGGTGGGTATCTGATCAGAAGGAGGTCAAGGCCTGGATGCGGGAATCGAGGTCGGGGTTTTCTCCGGGGCCCCGGTTGAACTTCAGCTGGTCGGCCACCTTGCGGGCCAGGGGGCGCAGGGCTTCACGGTCCGCCTCCTTGGCGCCGAGAGAGATCAGCTCATCGACCGCGTCGAAGGAACCCTCGTCAAGCTGTTGCCGGACAGACCGGGTGATTTCGAAGGACAGGTTCTCGACGTTGGTGAAGGCCAGGGCGGAGATCTTCTCGTCGGCGTTGCCCAGATCGGCGGCAGAGCGGACGTATTCCTCGGCGAACCCGCGGATGGAGCGGCGGCCGGAGGGGTTGGCGCGAGCCACGGTGGCGCCGCTGTCGGAGACGCGGACCACGTAGGGCAAGCCGGGGACCTTGGCGTAGGCGGCATCGGGAATCCCGGCGGGGGCCTGGCCGCTGACCACGAGCATGAGCGAATCGAACTTGTCGAGACCGGTCAGTTCGAGGGTTCCCATTTGGACGTTCTTTTCAGCCAGGGGTTTCAGCTCGACGAACTTGATGACCGGATCGACCGTTCCGCGGGAACTGGACAGGACGGCGGCGACCAGGAAGCCGTTGTATTTGCCCTCGGTGAACTTGGCATAGGCCCCGGCAAACTCAACCTTGACGCTGGTGCGGGCGGTGCCGAGCTCGACCTTGATGCCGTCGGCGCCCCAGAGGGAGACCTTGTCCTGGAATTGGCCAGGGAGGGTTTTGAGGGTACTGCTGACCGGGAACTTCAGGCGGCCGAGCGACTTGTCATAGGCGTACTGGCCCTTGTCGAGCTTCGGGTCGTTCACAAAGTTGGTGACGGCGAAGTCAGCATAAGCAGACCGGAAATCGGTCTTGAACTGCTTGAGGGCATTGTCGAACCCTTCGATGCCGGTGGCCTTGTCGGCGACGAGGTCCTTGAAGAAGGTGCCGCGGCTCCTGTCACTGCCAAGATAGCGGTTCATCAGATAGTAGTTCCACAGGTAGACGTGGCCGTAGTTGGCGACCATTTGGTCCTGAGACCAGGCGGTGAGGCTGTTGTCGGGGGCCTGCAGGAGGGACATGATCTGGTTGGCGTGTCCGAAGCCGCACAGGAACGGGGCAATCTGGGAACAGGATTCGTTGACCCAGGTGTTCTCGCGGGGGTCGTTGGCAAAGTGGATCATGTGCTGGAACTCGTGGGCCACGATGGACATGTAATGGTCGCTGTCAGGATCAGAGGGGTTGATGTCGAGGTAGAACATCTCGCGCTCGTTCGACTTCACATCGATATTGGCCGGGATCTGGCTCTGCAGGAACTCATCACCGGCGAAGAAGTAGCCGCCGACGAACCCGCCC